>NZ_CBRA020000135.1:0-14565 GCF_000469945.2 Paenibacillus sp. P22
CCCGTGCCGACGTCGAGGACGACCGGCGCGGCAGCGGAGGCAGGCGCTTCCAGTCCCGCAGACCGCAGAGCGGATGCGGCAGGCTTGGCGCTGCCCGGCAATGCCTCGGCCGATGCCTCCGTTCCAGCCGAACCTGCCGCTTGCGGCCACAGCCTGTCCGCCGCCTGCAGCACCGCCTCCACGAGCAGCTCCGTCTCGGGACGCGGAATCAGCACGGCCGGCGTGACCGCGAACGGCCGGCCGTAAAACCACTGCTCCCCGGCTATATACTGGGCGGGCTCGCCCCGCCCCTTGCGGGTGATGGCTTCTTCCCATGCCGCCAGCCGCTCCGCCGGGAACGCCTCCCGGCCGTCGCGCAGCAGCTCCGCCCGGTTCAACCCCAGCACATGCTGCAGCAGTAGCGAGGCATTGTCCCCTGCTTCCTCCACGCCGCAGCGGTCCAGGTAGGTCTCCGCCAGCTTGCGGGCGGCTTGGATCGATGCTCCTGCTGCTTGACGGAATGACTCCGTTTCCCGGCCTTGATCGTTCTCGCTCATATTCCGAGCCTCCTGAAGAATAATGATCTGCGTATGATGAAAAAAAAAAGCCCCATCCCGATTAGCGGGCTTGGGGCGTATGTCGGGCACTGTGCATGCTGCGGTGACATGTGAATGCTGCTACTATGCGATGTCCATCAATGTCTTGCCGCAATGCGCTTGCATGCCGCAGTGCACTGTTCATGCTGTATGACCAAGTGCGTGTTTAGATGCATTGTGCAGCTGTGATGACATGCGAATGCTGCTACTATGTTATGCGACCCATATGCATGCCGCAATGCGCTGCATGCTGCATTCGCAATCCGAGGCCGCCTCAATTCCGCTTAGGCGAGATTTTCGCGCTCCAGCAGCTCCGCCTGCTCGGCGAGCGACAGGGAATTGACGATGTCGCCCATGTCGCCGTTCATGACGGAATCGAGACGATGCAGCGTGAGGCCGATGCGGTGATCGGTGACGCGGCTCTGCGGGAAGTTGTAGGTGCGGATCCGCTCGCTGCGGTCGCCCGTGCCGACTTTGCTCTTGCGCTCGCCGGCAATCTTGGCTTCTTCTTCCTGACGGTGGATATCATAGATGCGGGCGCGCAGAACCTGGAGCGCCTTGGCCTTGTTGTCGTTCTGCGACTTGCCGTCCTGGCAGGTGGCGACGATGCCGGTCGGCACATGCGTCACGCGCACGGCGGACTTGGTCGTGTTGACCGACTGGCCGCCCGCTCCGCTGGAGCAGAATGTGTCGACGCGGATATCCTTGTCGTGAATCTCGATCTCGACATCCTCGACTTCCGGCATGACGGCCACGGTGGACGTGGACGTATGGATTCGGCCGCCGGATTCCGTCACCGGGATGCGCTGCACGCGGTGCGCGCCGCTCTCGAACTTCAGCTTGCTGAACGCGCCCTTGCCGGTAATCTTGAAGATGACCTCCTTGAAGCCGCCAAGATCGTTTTCGCTCGCATCCATGAGCTCGACGCGCCAGCCCTGGGTCTCCGCGAAGCGGGTGTACATGCGGTACAGATCGGAGGCGAACAGCGCCGCCTCGTCACCGCCCGCCGCGCCGCGGATCTCCACAATGACGTTCTTGTCGTCGTTGGGATCCTTGGGCAGCAAGAGGACGCGAACCCGCTCCTCCAGCCCGGCGAGCCGCTCGCCCAGCTCCTCGAGCTCCATCTTGACCATCTCGCGCATCTCGTCGTCGAGCTTTTCGCCTTGCATCGCTTTGGCGTCCTCGTACTGGGCATGCACTTCTTTATATTCCGTATAAGCGCTGTAAGCGCCTTGAAGATCCGATTGTTCCTTCGACAAATCCCGGAGCCGCTTGGGATCGCTGGCTACATCAGGATCGCACAGCAGCTCGCTCAGTTTTTCGTACCGGTCCGCAAGCGCTTGTAAACGGTCCAACACCTGACTTCACCCCTAGTGATATTCTTTAAAAAAAGTCCTGGCATCCATTATACCATATATGAGACTTATTCATAAATGGTTAAGCCGTGGAAAAACGTCGCGGCCTGTCCAAATTCCCGGCGCACCGCAAAACGCCCTGCGCGCCGATAATCGGCGGCAGGGCTGTCTGCTCCAAGGGACGGCCGGATGAATCGGCAGCCCTCGGTTCTTGAATCCGCGCTAAACGTTGAAGCGGAAATGCATGACGTCGCCGTCCTTGACGACGTACTCTTTGCCTTCGAGGCGCAGCTGGCCGCGCTCGCGGGCGGTATTCATGGAGCCTGCGGAGACGAGATCGTCATAGGATACGACCTCGGCGCGAATGAAGCCGCGCTCGAAGTCCGTGTGGATGACGCCGGCAGCCTGGGGCGCCTTCATGCCCTTGCGGATCGTCCAGGCGCGTACTTCCTGTACGCCTGCCGTGAAGTACGTGTACAGGCCGAGCAGCTTGTAGGCGGACTTGATGAGGCGGTTCAGGCCGGATTCCTCCATGCCGAGCTCCTCCAGGAACATCGCCTTGTCTTCGCCTTCGAGCTCCGCGATCTCGGCTTCGACCTTCGCGCTGATCGGCACGACTTCGGCATTTTCCGCCAAGGCGAATTCGCGCACGATCTTCACATACGGATTGCCTTCGGCGTCGGCGACTTCCTCCTCGCTTACGTTGGCCGCATAGAGCACGGGCTTCATCGTCAGCAGGTGAAGGTCGCGGATCAGCGTCTTCTCTTCGTCGCTCAGCTCGACGCTGCGCGCCGGCTGGTCGTTGTAGAGAGCTTCCTTGATCCGCTCCAGCACTTCGACTTCCTGGGCGTACTGCTTGTTGCCGCCCTTCATGTTCTTGCGGGAGCGGTCGATGCGGCGGTCGACGGAGTCGATGTCCGCGAGGATCAGCTCCAGGTTGATCGTCTGGATGTCGCCCAGCGGATCGACCTTGCCCGATACGTGGGTGATGTTCTCGTCCTGGAAGCAGCGCACGACATGGCAGATGGCGTCCACTTCGCGGATATGGGCGAGGAATTTGTTGCCGAGGCCTTCGCCTTTGCTGGCGCCGGCGACGAGGCCCGCGATGTCCACGAATTCGAATGCGGTCGGCACGGTCTGCTTCGGCACGACCAGCTCGGTCAATTTATCCAGCCGCTCGTCGGGAACTTCCACGACGCCGACGTTAGGGTCGATCGTGCAGAACGGATAGTTGGCGGATTCCGCTCCAGCCTGAGTAATTGCGTTGAAAAGCGTCGATTTGCCCACGTTGGGAAGACCGACGATGCCACATGAGAGCGCCAATGAAAACAACTCCTTCAAAGTCTTGTCCGATAAGAAAGGATATCAAGCGCGCATCCCTTCTTCTCTTCTCTACGCGAACGTAATCCGCCGCATGAGGCGGCGAAACCGTTAGGCTTGATCTCTAGGAGCCATTATACATGACATCGGGCAATTTAAAAAGAAAAGCCGCGGCTTGGGCGGCCTCTCGGACTTGCAGAAATGGAAGCGAAAGGAGGCGGGCCATGGACGCCCTGCTCAGACTGTGCGGCGGGCGGGCGGCATCAGCGCCAGAATTCCATCCGTCCGGAACGTGCGCGGCTGCCGCTTGGCCAGATCGAATGCCTTCAAATGCTTGCCGCTAAAGCCTTCCACGCGAACGAGCCGGCGGCTCAAGCTGCCCTTCGCGTCCTCGTAAATCATCTCCACTTCACGTCCGATCCACTTCCGGAATTCCATGCCTTGACCCCCTTGGTATAGGAACATATATTCTTATTTTATTATAAACGAGAATATATGTTCTTATACAGTGAAAATTATTCCCAACACCGGAATGGCTGTCGGCCGCAAGAGAAGCAAAAAAGCTTCCGGGCAGAGACGCCGGAAGCTTGAGGAAAAACAAGGTTGGCCAACTTGGATAGGGTTCATCTTGGATGTTTTCATCATGGATATGCTCGGTTCTCGGCATTCTCATCCGTTCGCCCCGGCCGCGAATGCCGGACCGAGACGAAACCTGCCGTTTGATCTAGGGCTGTTCGCCTTCCTCCACGCCGAGCGCATCCAGAAGTCCCTGATCGGCGGGCATGACCTCCGGAGCGGTCAGAGCTTCCTTCGGCACCTGCACGGCCTTCGCCCCGTTCCAGCTGCCGTAATTCAAAGCCAGCTCCTGATGGAGCTTGGAGGGATTGCCTTCATCATATTCAATCGTGACGTCCGCATCGGCCTTCAGCCGCTTCAGCAGTCCCGTCTTCTCATCGAATTCAAGCGAATACTCAAGCGAGGCGACCTGGATGGAATCCCGGATCGCAGCATCCATCTCGTCGGTTCCCATCGTGCTGCGGAGCAGATCGCGCACGAGCGCTTGGGCGGCCTCGTCCTTGCCGTCGCCGCTGTAGGCCAGCGTTGTGACGCCTTCCTTGGAGGAAGCCTTGAAGCTTGCTGCATGCGGCTTGATCTTGTCGAGCTCCTTGGAAGGAGCGATCTGGAAGTCCGACAGCGTCGCCTTGATCTTCGGCACTTCGGAGGCGAGCATCCGGCTCCAGGACGAATTGGAGTGATCGTACATATAGTAGCCGTCCTTGTTCAGGTACGAGTCGATGGTCGACTGCTCGCCCATGAAATCATTGACCGTGACTTGCTTCAGAACGAGCGGCTCCAGGAAAATAGTGCCTTTATTGCTCATGGACATGGACGTCGTCTCTCCGTCCGTCACCATCTGCTGCCTCAGCTCCATGTCCAGATCGAAATTCCGCACTTCCGCCAGCGCCTTGCTGCCGCGCTCCAGCATGGACGCGGGCGACAGACCCGCTTCATCCTGCCCGGCGGGCGATGGAGACGGCGTTCCGGTCGTCTGAGCGGCTGACGGCACCTGCCCCCCTTGGTCCTGCGGTCCCGCGCAGCCTGCGGCGATGAGCAGGGAGCCGAGCATCAGGCCGGCTGTCCAATGCCGCTGCCGCCGCTCCAGGCGGCTGCGGATTGGCTTCGAGATGCGATTCATGCTGTCATGCTCCTTTCCGGATGGGCTGTCCGCGGCCCTCTGCCGTATCGGCAGGCCCGTCCCGAACCATACTAACGGCGGGAGGTGAGCCGCTCATGGAGAACAAGTCCCATCAAGGTAACTATAAAGGAACGTCGCACAGCCATGCAAAGAACCAAAATATGGAATTTGTCAACGACGTGGTGGAGGATGTCAAATCCGTCACTAATTTTACGGGCAAAAAGAAGAAAACCGACTGAAGCCGGCATCGTCTTCCGGCGATCCGCAGAACAGCCGCCATTCCGGCTGCCGGACAAGGAAACCCGTCCAAAGCGAAAAGCCGCCGAAAGGCGGCTTTTTGCTGAATCAATAAAGAGATCGAATGCTCATGCGGCGGCAAACCGTCCCCTTATGCGTCTAGAGCAGGATGGCAGGAAAGGACAGGCCTCCTATCGTTGTCATTTGCCAACCGGTGCGGCTGTCAGCACGACGCCATCAAAGCCGACGGCGATGAAGCGTGTTCCATCCCAAATTACACTCTGAAGATCTTTTGATGTCGGGGATTCCTGCTGCACCCAGCCTCGTCCGCCTTCCGACATGTATACGGCGCCATCATTTCCGACAGCCGCTGCCGTTCCGCCGCCCGTAACGGCCAGCGACTTCAAATACGTGTACCTCTTCTTCAAGACCGTCTTCCAGGCCTTCCCGTCTACGGATTCAACAAGGGCATCTTCCGAAATGGCGATGAATTTGGAGCCGGTCCAGACCGCATCGGTGAACCTAGGAAAATAACCGTTGGAGCCGTCTAGAGTCGCGCTCGTTTTTTTCCATGCCGCTCCATCGATGGATGTATAATAATCGGCCTGCCCTTTAAAGCCGATCCATACTTTCCCGCTGGATGCGGATGGAACCGGGTTTCCCGCTTGTACCGAAACCCATGACAAGCCGTCCCGGCTTCTTTTTTCGATCGTCTTGCCATGCAGGCGAAACTCTCCGCCCACCGCTGTAATATCACGGATATGATCCTGCTCCAAGCTGCCCAGCTCGCTGAGCCTGCCGTTCCGATAGAGGAGGCCAAACCTGGAAAGCCGGTCGTCCGCGGAGGAAAACCCGCCTGCAATAAAGCTGCCTCCCACGTTCTTCAACTCGTACAGCTTGATTTCGGGCTGGATAAGCTCCGGGTCGATATCGGCCCAGTCTTTTCCATTCGCAGAAGCCTTCAATGTTCCTACGCCCGCTACGACATAGTTCCCCTTGAAATAGGCAATGCCATAGAGATCGTTCATGGTCCCGGCGGCTTCGATAGTCCATGCCTGGTCAGGCGATGGAGCCGAACGAACGGTCCCCATGCTTCCAGCCGCCAAGTATGCATTTCCGCTCTTCAGTAAAGCATTGATATTTCCTTCCAGCCCTCCGTATTTCACATAGCCGAGCGGACTCTGGAACATGCCTTCCGTCTTCGAGATCTTGTCCCAGTCTACTCCATTCATCGATCGATAGATGGTGCCGTAATCGCCCGCCGCAATGAATTGCTTGCCGTCCCAGACGACGCTGTTCAGGGAGGCGTTCGGATCGCCGACTTTCTTAAAGTGAACGCCATCGGTTGTGGTATAGATTCTTCCGCCAATGCTTCCCTGGCCCGAGCTTCCGTCGTATCCTACCGCGACAGCGATTTGCCCGTTGTCCGCCATGGCATGAATTTCTCCGCCAACGGCGTCCGCAGTCGTGGTCCATGCAGCCAAATCGGCTGAGCTCAGGATATTTCTCCCCATAGCGACAAGCCATTTTTGATGGAAGTTATAAATAAGGACCTTATCGCCTCTTGCAGAGGTTTGGATGGGCTTCAGCGTCCATTGGGTCCCTTCCTTGGATATGGCGGCGACAGGAAACGTGTACGAATAGGAGTCGATCTTGATTCGGGCCATGCCGGCCGCAACGAATTGCCGCCCGTCCCAGACGACATCCTGCCAATCGAAATCGGCTGGCTTGAGCGGATATTTCCCTAGCTCTTTATTTTTATAAGAGGGGGAAAAGTCGGCCAGCGTCCATTTTCCGCTGATGACGCCCTTTGTCCAGGCCATGCCGTCCTTCGTCCGGGCAAGCACGCCTTGATCGCCTGCAACAACGGCAGCTGCGCCATTTGCAGCCAGCGCTTGCAGATTGCTGCGGCCGGGAAAAGCTACCGCTCCCCAGGCCCCGCCGGACTTGCTTCGCAATACGGTGCTGTCCATGCCGACCGCTATCCGGACGCCGCTTTGCAATTCCGTGATGTCGGTCAATTCCGAGCTTTCCTTCCCGGACTGCTGCTTCCATGTCCAGGATGCCGCTGCAGCCGAGACGCTTTCAGCTTGCACCGGCAGCCGCATGCCGCTGCCTGCAGCGATTGCACAAGCGAGTACGACTGCCAACTTTAGGTTTCTAACCATTCCATGCCCCCGCTTCAGCAAATTGGGATCCAAACATCCGTCGATTCCTCCAAATTCTTTCGGAAACCAAGCGCATTTTAATTAGATTTCCCTGCGCTGCACGGCGAAGGCTCCCTGCATCTTTCTGTCGTTCCGTCCAGCGGAGTAACGATCCGGAGCCTGTGGAAGCACAAAAAAAAAGCAAGGATCCTTTCTTGGGCGCGACGCTCCGCCCAGAAAGTCCCTGCTTCAATGAAAAGCTTCAAGCCCGCTTTATCGTCGGGAAAGCCAGGCATGCAGACGCCGGCAACATGGGGGCGTCCTTGCTGGAGTCCCGCTCTCGTCACACCCAGGCGTCCTTGCTGGAGTCCCGCTCTCGTCACACCCAGGCGTCCTTGCTGTAGCCCCGCTCCTCCCAGTACCCCGTATGATCGCCTTTGATCAGCTCGATGCGGTTGAGCCATTTCACCGATTTGTAGGCGTACATGCGCGGCACGATGAGCCGGACAGGACCGCCGAGATCGCTCGGGATCGGCTTGCCGTCATGAAGGACGGCCACCATCACATCGTCCATGACCGCCTGCTCGAGAGTCAGCGAGTCGGTGTAGACCCCGTCGCCGGAGTAGAACTTCGCCGTCGCCGCCCCCGCCTTCACGCCGGCCTGCTCCAGAAGCAGCTTCAGCGGAATGCCTTCCCACGTATTGCCGTACACCGACCAGCCCGTCACGCAGTGGAAGTCGCTGACCTGGACGGTCCGCTTCAGCTCGACGAACTGCTCCCAGTTCCAGATGAAGCTTTTCTCCACCAGCCCGTCTATCGTGAACGACCAGTCCGCATTCGTGAAGGACGGAATCGGCGTGACCGTATAAACGCGGAAATTCCCCTTGGCCCCGCCGCCTTGCGGAGGCAGCGATGCCGGCAGCGGCTGCGGAGCGGGGATGAGCCGGTTGGCATCGCGGCTCGCCAGCTCTTCCGAGGTCGCGCCGCCGGCGCTGCCGAGCGCCCTTCCCGCCCACTGCAGGAAGGAAGGTCCGACCGCCAGCGCAATGCCCGCCCCTACGGCTGTGCGGACGAACGTCCGTCTGGACATGAGCGCTTCCGGAGAGGCGGCCGGATGCAGTCCGTCCTCCCTGCCGGTGCGGACCGTTCGGCGTCCAGCCTGCTTGAGCCATTTCAACCGGGTGATGGAATGGTACAGCACATACGGCAAGCCGATCCAGGTCAGCAAATCATGCCAGGTCAAAGCCGGATTCGCCCAGCCGGGACCAAGCTGCCGGTGCAGCCAGAGCACGATTCCCGACAGCAGCCAGCCGCCGAGCAGAGCCAGCACGACGATTACGTTCGCTCTCTGCCAAGGCTTGCCTCTCAGCTGCTTCCAGTGCTTGGGAGCGAGCAGCGCATAGGCCGCCATCGGCAGCAAGGACGCAAGGCCGAGCACGATATGGATTCCTTTCAGCCAGACGCGGCCTTCTCCGAGCACGCCTCTCCAGTAGCCTCCGAACAGCATGAGCCCCGACACCGCCAGCAGAAAGACGATCCATCCGTTCAGCGAATGGATGCCGGCGAGCTTGCGGCCGTAGCCTTTGCGGAGCGTTGCCAGCCAGTTCCCCATTCCTCGGCCTCCTTTCGGCAATGGTCTTCTCTTCAGGTACACGTCCGACATTCCCGGTTGGATGACGCATCCGCAATATGGATGAATCCTGCTCCTTCATATGAACATAACCCTTCAACCAAACGGCCCGCCGCACGTCGCTTCCTCAAGGAAAACACGCTGGACGGGCCGCAGAATGGCCGGGACAAAAAAGCTACGGATTGATAAATACCGTTTTGAGATGAGCAATGTAGGTCACGCCGAAGCCAAGCCCTTTGGCCACTGTAGCCAGCGGCACATACGTCTTGGATTCCTTGCCTACCTGCTGCAGGTAGGCTGGAGAATCGACCGGCACGGCGACCCCGTTCACGGTCACGGTCGAGGCGCCGATTTTCACGCCGACCGTCAGGCTGCCGTACTTGATGTTGGCCGTCGACGTTTTGGCATCCCATACGGTTTTCGCGCCTACGGCCTGCACGATATCCTGGATGGCGATGTAGTTGACGCCTTTCTTGAGCACCGGCTTATAGGGGGTGTCGAGCTTCTTGCCGACGGCATAGATGTTCATCGGCGAACCGGCCGCGGGAGCAGCCAGATCGATGTTCGCTCCCCATACCGCCGCCGCAAAGGTGCTGGCGATGACCGCGTACCCTTCCTGCGTCGGATGGAAATCCCGGTCCTTGACCATATGGGTGAGGACGCCTTCGCGCCCGACGAATTCCTTGGCGACATGGGCGACCTTGACGTCCGCCCCCTTGGCGGAGTAGCCTGCCGCGAGCTTATCCAGATTGGCCGTAAAAGCATCCGTTGCGCTCGTCAGCTTGGCGTACAGCTCCTTGCCGCCGATGACCGGAAGCGGCTGGTACTGGTCGGCAATGACGACCGACGCATGGGGATTGATTTCGTGAAGAACGTCGAGCACGGCCGTCATATTGCCGGTGTATTCGCTCAGAAGGGAGGCGACCTGCGCCGCCAGATCGGCATCCGACAAGGCGGACGCGCTCGTCAGCAGCGCGGAGACGTCGTTGCCGCCGACCGTGATGGCGACGAGGTCGGCGGACGCAAGCTCCTGGCGGATCTTTGCGGCAGCCGCTCCGAACTCGTTCGTCCTCGGATCGGGAAGGCTCGGTTGAATGGCATCGGCCGTTATCGGCGCCCCCGAACCGATGGCGCTTACAAACGCTTTCAGTCCGGAGCTTTTCAAGCCGGCGATTCCGTAATTGGACAGCGAGGCGCGTCCGTGCAGGAGCGCCTGCTCGTACAGGCGCTCGGCGTAGCCGTAAGGAGGAGAAGCGACCGTGTATTCCACCTTGGGCTCGTACCCGACGGTGATGGAATCTCCCAGGGCAACGATATGATAGTCATCGGGCTGAGCCGCTGTCTCTGCGCCATAAGCGGCGCCCGCGCCGCCGCCGAAAAGCAGCAGGAATGCGAGGGCGAAGGCGAGGCGGCCCTTCAGCGATAAATGGATTCTTTTCATGAGAAACGCTCCTCTCTGGTGAATCCCCTCTATTCTATCACTTGGGTTTGCCTCTGAATATATGGATAAAGGATATATTTACCGCCCGGATCCGACAGGCACGACGGCGTTTCGGCAGCCGGAGGACAAAAAAAGAAACGAAGCCGTCGACAGGCCTCGTTTCTTCGAAAAGGCGCGATTTCCGGAATTGCGGGGTCAGGACTTGATCCTTCTGAACATCATTCCGATGCCTCCGATGAGGAGCAGGATGGCCAGAATGTAGAAGACGAATTTGACCGAGTTGACGACGAAATCGAAAAGCCCGGATATGCCGAAAATAAGGCCGGCGATAATGAGGATGACGGCTAGCAAACGCATAAGGTTATTCCTCCTTCGTTCGGATCGTTCTTATAGCTCTATATACCCCGGGCAAAGGCATCCGACGCTCTCGGCAAGAGCTTTCAATCCGCTTCGTTTTCAGAAGGCCCGAAAGGCCGGCTGGCCGATCGGATTCGCTCAAGAGGGCATTGTCTGTTCGATTTCATTCGCTCGGGAGGGCATGCGCCGTTCGCCTTGCTCCCAAGCACGGTCTTTCAATGGACGAACGTGTTCCTCACCCGAAGAGACCGCCTGAAGTAGGGAATCCAGGCCGCGGCCAGCACCGCCGTCCGCAGCAGGGCCGGAAGCGAATTCTGCAGGACGCTTTCTCTCGTGGAAGGCATGAGCAGGATGAACACGCATTCCAGCGCGACCGCGCCCAGGCAGGCGAGCAGATACAGGGCGATCCAGGCGGGGAAGGCTTGCAGCCTGCGGTAGAAGCCGGCCAGCATCATCGCCGTGGCCAGGAGCAGCACGGCCAGCTCCGCCAGCTCGTAGACGGCAAGCGGAGCCATCAGCGGATGATAGTCCGGCGCCTGGCTGTCGATGATGGCAGGCCAGCCTCCATCCGCGAACAAATAGCGGATCAGTCCCGCGAGCTGCGCCGCGAACACAGCCAGCTGAAGAGCGAGGCCGAGCTGGACGAGCCACAGCCACCCGCCCAGCCCCGACAAGGGCGGCTTCGTCAATGCTCCACTCGATCTTCCCGCTCCCCTTTCGGTCGACCCCCCTCTTCGTCCGACATGCCGCCATCGGCTTGTCCCTTGGTTCCGGTTCGCCTTGCGCCTGCTTTCGCCCATTACGCCGCCCCTCTCCGGTTCTCGATCCCCGCCGGTCCCATGCCGCGCCTCCAGCGCCACGCTGCCTCGCATGAGTTGACATTGAAGTTTGCGTTGCAGTATTCTGATCCTACAACCGCATAAATACGTCTCATTTCGTATATCCTGGACGATAGGGTCTAGGGTTTCTACCGGAAACCGTAAATTTCTAGCTACGAAAAAAATATGCCCCTCGGCGTATTTTATTCGCGGCTATTTTTAGTTTTTGAAGGAGTGGAGATTCCATGCCCCACACGATTTTGATCCGGAACGCCCAGATCGTCACGATGAACGCGAACGAAGAGATTCTGCACGGCGATATCCGGATCGAGGACGACCGGATCGCCGCGATCGGCCCGGATCTCGACGCCAGCGGCGCCGACCGCGTCATCGACGCTTCCGGCCGCACCGTCATCCCCGGCTTTGTCCAGACCCACATCCACCTGTGCCAGACTTTGTTCCGAGGCAAGGGGGACGATCTGGAGCTGCTGGACTGGCTGCGCAAGCGCATCTGGCCGCTGGAGGCCGCCCACGACGAGGAGTCCATCTATTACTCCGCCATGCTCGGCATCGGCGAGCTGCTGCAGAGCGGCACGACGACGATCGTGGACATGGAGACCGTTCATCACACCGACTCGGCCTTCCAGGCCATCGCTGCAAGCGGCATCCGCGCGCTGTCCGGCAAGGTCATGATGGACCGCAAAGGAAGCGACATCCCGCTGCCGCTGCAGGAAGAGACGAAAGCCTCGCTGCAGGAGAGCGTCGACTTGCTGGAGAAATGGCATAACCACGACAACGGCCGGATCCGCTACGCCTTCTCCCCGCGCTTCGTCATCTCCTGTACGGATGAGCTGCTCCGCGAGGTCGCCAGTCTCTCCGACCGCTATCAGGTGAACGTCCATACCCATGCCTCCGAAAATCTCGGCGAGATCGAGCTGGTGGAGCAGATGACCGGCATGCGCAATATCGCCTACCTCGATCATATCGGGCTTGCCACGGACCGGCTGATCCTGGCCCACTGCATCTGGCTGGACGACAACGAGAAGCGGATCATCCGCGAGCGGGGCGTCCATGTCAGCCATTGCCCGGGCTCCAACCTCAAGCTCGCCTCCGGCATCGCCGAAGTTCCCGATATGCTCGATACAAGCATCAGCGTGAGCCTTGGAGCGGACGGAGCGCCATGCAACAACAATCTCGACATGTTCAACGAAATGCGTCTGGCTGCCCTCATCCAGAAGCCGATCCACGGGCCGACGGCGATGGATGCGCGCAGCGTCTTCCGCATGGCGACGATCGGCGGAGCCAAGGCGGTCGGCATGAGCTCGGAGATCGGAAGTCTGGAGGTCGGCAAAAAAGCCGATCTGGCTATCCTCAACCTGAACCAGTTCCACACGTTCCCGTCCTTCGATGTGGACATTATCTCCCGCATCGTCTATTCCGCCACCCGGGCGGATGTCGAGACGACGATCGTCGACGGCAAGGTGCTAATGGACCGCGGCGTCATGCTGACCGTCGACAAGGACGTAACGCTCCGCGAGGCGGACCGCTCCATCCGCCGCCTGCTGCAGCGCAGCCCTCTGACGTAGAAAGACGGCTCAGCCCGAAAAAGCCTCGTCCTCCTTTAAAGGAGGCGCGAGGCTTTTTCGGCGAGCTTGCCGGACAGATGCGGCGGCGACAACCCGAAGACTGCAGCTAAATCCAAACAAGAAGCCGTCAAAAAAACCCCGGTCTTCGCCGCGAGGCGCTGGACCGGGGTTGTTGTTGCGCTGATGCCGCCGCATCGCGGCTGGTGCCGAAGAGAACGGCGGCGGCGCAAGCCGCAAGGCGGAAGCTTACAGCTGGCCTTGGATTTTGTTTTTCAGGGCGTCTTTGCTTTGCACGCCGACCATTTTGTCGACCGGCTGGCCGTCCTTGAACAGGATCAGCGTCGGGATGCTCATGACGCCGAATTGGGAAGCCAGCTCAGGCTCTTCGTCGACGTTGATCTTGGCGATCGTTGCCGTGCCGGCAAGCTCCGTGGAGAGCTCTTCGACGATCGGAAGCTGCATTTTGCAAGGTCCGCACCAAGGAGCCCAGAAGTCTACCAGGGACACGCCGGATTGCACGGATTCGTTGAAGGTTTCTTTCGTCAGTGCTACTGCCATGTTCAATCATCCTCTCGGTTAAATAATTCATTCCATCTGACCCGGATGCCGCTCAACACGAATCGCAGCTATGGATGTCCTTGAGCACGCCGGCGATGGTCAAGCCGGAGAAGTAATCCTCCAGCTGCTGCTCGGCCGTGCAGAAGATACGGTTCATGACTTCGTTCATGTTGGATCCGACGAGACAATCGCAATCCGGATCGCCCGAGCACCAGTTCGGCATAAGGGACCCTTGCGCAATCGTCCGGTACACATCCTTCAGCGTCACCTCTGCTGGATCCATCAGAAGCCGGTAGCCTCCTCCGGAGCCCTCGCGCGTGGCCACATAGCCGCTGCGCTTGAGATAACCCATCACCTTGCGGACGCGGGCCGGATTGGTGCACACGTTCTCGGCGATCGTTTCGCTGGAGGCGCTGCCTTCCGGCAAGTAAGCCAGCAGCACCAGGCTGTGGACGGCAATCGTAAATTCACTGTTCATGCGAGACGGCCACCCCGTTTCGTACTGTAATAATACCAGTTACAGTTGAGAGTGTCAAGAGGAGGGCGTCCTTAGTGTGCGCCTTGGATATGCCCGTTATCCGCCGTCCCGCCAGCGTTATTAAAAGTCGAAGTTGTCGGGATCGGCTCCGAAGCGCTTGTTCTGGTTCAGCCCTTCGATAAGCGCCATGTCCTCATGGGACAGCTCGAAGTCGAATACGTCCGCATTTTCGCGAATCCGCTTCTCGTTCGTCGATTTCGGAATCGTAATGACGCCGTTCTGCAAGTCCCAGCGGAGCACGATCTGCGCCGGCGTCTTGCCGTACTTGTCCGCCAGCTCGTTCAGCTGCGGCAGATCAAGGTTGCCT
>NZ_CBRA020000136.1:0-6630 GCF_000469945.2 Paenibacillus sp. P22
GCCCTGCCCGGGCAGCATCGTTCCCGACGCGGCGAAGCTGACGAGCGACGGAGTGAACGACTCGCGGCGCCCGACCTTGCGCCAGCAATGCCAGCCGCCGGCAGCCTGCGGCTCCGACCGGCTCTCCCGAAGCCGGATTCCGGCCAGCAGACGCCGTTCCGGCTCCGCCGAGGTACGGCGCTCATCGAGCCATTCATCCAGCGGCTGCTCGGCCAGACCGGCTCCGTCGTACCAGAGGAGTCCGGCTTCCAGCGCCAGCAGCGCCGGAAGCGAGTCCCCGATCGAAGAGGCGGCATTGCCGCCCAGCGTGCCGAGGTTGCGGATGCCCGGACCGCCGATCGTGCCGACAGCCTCATGCAGCAGCGGCCAGCGCTCGCGGATGGGCTTAGAACGCTTTACGGCCGCAAGCGTGGCCTGCGAGCCGACAAGAACCCCTTCGGAATCAGCCGCGATGTCCGCCAGCCCGGGGATTCCTCTCAAGTCCAGCAAATACGGCGGAAGCGCCGCCCCGTTCTCCCACTGCGTCCGCAGCAGGGATCCTCCGGCGACCGGCACGGCCGCCGCTTCCCGGCCCGCCCGGAGCAGCCAGGCTTCCTGCAGCGACATCGGCTTCAGAACCGCCGTCTGCATGCCAGGCATGGATTGAACCGCCATGTCTATTCCTCCTTCCGGCACGGAATGAACGCCGTGCCTCTTGCAGGATTCCATCGAGGCTCCGGTCTATCCGTCCCGGCCGTCCTTACAAGCGCTGCTCCCGAATGTACGGGCTGCCCAGCGCTTCGGGCGAGCCGGACGGCTTGCCGCGGTTGCGCCAGCCGAGATACATGAGCACGAGAATCGTGACGACGTACGGAATCATTTTCAGGAAATACGACGGAATTGCGGTGCCTTCCAGCTGGATGCGGAAGCCGAGCGAGTCCAGTGCCCCGAAGAAGTAGGCGCACAGCAAGGCGCGCAGCGGATTCCAGCGGGCGAAGATGATGAGCGCCACGGCGATCCAGCCTCTGCCGGCCGTCATGCCTTCGTTCCAGACCGGCGAATAAACGAGCAGCAGATCCGCTCCGGCCAGCCCGATCAGGATGGCTCCCGCCGTGACGTACAAATAGCGGGACAGCTGGACGCGGATGCCCATGACGTCCGCAGTCGCCGGATTGTCGCCCATCGCCCGCAAATGCAACCCCCACGAGGTCCGGTGGATGAGCAGATGCAGGAGAACGGCGAGCGCGAAGCTTGCCCAGGTGAACACATCCAGATGCGCGAACAATTCGCCGAGCACCGGCACGCCGTCCAGAAAATCCAGATTCACCTTCGGCACCGGAGCCGGCATCGGCTGGCCGCTGACCGGCTTGCCGAGGTAAGCGCTGAGGCCGGTGCCGAACAGCGTCATCGCGAGGCCCGTGACGATATGGTTGGCCCGCAGCGACACCGTCATGAAGGCATGGATGAGGCCAAGCGCAGCCGAGACGCCGGCTGCCGCCAGCAGCGCCAGGCCGAGGCTACCCGTCCGCAAGTAGAGCAGGCAGGAAGTTACCGCGCCCATCAGCATGATGCCCTCGGTGCCGAGCTGGATGATGCCGGCGCGTTCGTTCAGAATTCCGCCCAGAGTCGCGATCAGCAGCGGTGTGCCGGAAGCGATGGCGGCTGCGAGCAGCATGATGAGAAAGTCCATAGGTCGATAGCCTCCCGGCGCGGTGTCAGGCGGTGCGGCGGACTCGGAACTTGGCCGCCATGTCGCCTGCGATGAGACAGAACAGGATCGCTCCTTGAATCATGGAAGAAATGGAGGAGGGCATGCCGATCGTCTGCACGCTGTAGCCGCCTACGATGAGGCCGCCGAAAAAGAATGAGGTGACGAGCAGTCCCGCCGGATGGAGCTTGGCGAGCCAGGCGACGATGATGGCGGTATAGCCGTAGCCCGGCGAGATGCCGTACATGAGCCGGTGGGCGACTCCCGACACCTCCGCCATGCCGGCGATGCCGGCGAGTCCGCCGCTGATGCCCATGACGATCAGGATGTGGCGGCGGATGTTGATGCCCGCTCCCCGCGCCGCGTCGGGATTGGCTCCGATCAGCCTGAGCTCGTAGCCCCAGCGGGTATAGCGGATCATGACCGCATACAGGATGACGGCGCCCACGGCGAACAGCAGCCCGAGGTGAAGGCGGGAATCGCCGAGCACCGGCAGCGACTGGTTGTCGCCGAACATCGGCGTGCCCGGGAAGTTGAAGCCCTTGGGATCCTTCCACGGACCGAAAACGACATAATTCAGGCCGAGCAGGGCGATATAGTTCAGCATGAGGGAAGTAATGAGCTCGTTGACCTGGAAATACGTCCGCGGAATGGCGGTCAGCAGCCCCCAGAACGCTCCGGCGGCGATGCCGGCGGCCAGCATGCACGGAATCGACAGCCAGAGCGGCAAGCCCGGCGCGTAGATCGTAACGGCGGTCGCTCCCATGGCGCCTGCGAGGAACTGCCCCTCCGCGCCGATGTTCCACACGGAGATCCGATAGGCGATCGAGACGCCTAGTCCGCACAGCAGCAGCGGAATCGCTTTGACGAGCGTTTCGGTAAGTCCGAATTCGGTGCCGAAGGCCCCGCGGAACATTTTGGCGTATACGGTGACGGGGTTCATGCCGTTCGCCCCGATGAAGACGGCGCAAATGAGCAAGCCCATGAAGATAGAGACGACCGGCGTCCACCAGGGCGAGCCTTTACCCGCCGGATCGATCTCCAGCCGGAACGGAAAGCGCGGCTTATCCGTCCCCGGCGCTCCCGCGCTGCTCGAACTTCCTGGCGCGGCTTCGGCCGATCCTGCCGATCTGCCCGCCGATGCCGCCTTAATCGGAGCTGCCGGGATATAGACGATCATCCCCCCCGGCGGAAGCCAGCATCTGCGCGCTCCTTGCCGGCTGCTTCTCTTGCTGCCGCTGCTCCGATGCCGATCCGCCAGTCGAAACGCCTCTCGTGTATTCCGGCATCCCTTGCCTCCTCTCCGCCAAGTCTGCTCCGCTAGTTAAGGCGCCGCTCCGGTCCTCCTGCATCGCAGCCTGCCTCTGAGCCAAGGCCGCCCCTGCGGCCGAAGCGCCGACAGCGATGAATTTCAGCTTGCTCATACCAACACCTCCTTCTTGCCGCGGTCCGGACTGCCTACCTGCTCGGCTTCGGCTGCAGCAGCCGCTTCCCGCATTCCTGTCATGAGCATGCCGATGACCGCGCGGTCCGCTTCATCATGCTTCAGCTCCCCGATGATCCGGCCGCCGAAGAGGACGAGAATCCGGTCGGACAGCTGCAGGATCTCATCCAGATCCTCCGAGATCAGCAGCACGCCGCTGCCTGCTTCCCGCAGGTCCATGAGCATCCGATGCACGCTGTCGGCCGCGCCGACATCCAGTCCCTGCGTCGGGTGGACGGCGACGAGCAGCTTCGGCTCCCTTGCGATCTCGCGGGCGAACAGCAGCTTCTGCTGATTGCCTCCCGACAGCATCCGGACAGGGGTGTCGATGCCCGGCGTGCGGACGTCGAAGCGCTCCACCTGCTCCGCCGCCCAGCTCTTGTTGGCCCGCCCGCGCAGCAGTCCGAGACGAGAGGAGCGCTCGCTGCTCCGGTACGATTTGGCGATCAGGTTGTCCGTCAGCGCAAGGCTCCCCGCAAGGCCGCTCTTCATCCGGTTCTCCGGAATATGGGAAATTCCGGCCTCAATCGTGTCCCGCACCGAGGCGTTCCTCCATTTCTTGCCGTCGAACTCGATTTCGCCCGACTTCCACTCATGAAGCCCGTTGAGCACCTCGGCCAATTCCTTCTGGCCGTTGCCCGCGACGCCGGCAATGCCTACGATCTCGCCCCGGTTCACCGTCAGATCGAGTCCGTCCAGCGCTTGGCGCCCGCCGTGTCCGGCCGCTTTAAGCCTGCGGATGGCGAGCAGAGGCTCCGTTCCCGCCTCCCCGCGTTCCTTGCGCTCCAGCACGACTTCCTTGCCGACCATCAGACGGGCCAGCTCCCGCTCGTCCGTATCCTCCTTGGCCAGCGAGGCGATCATTCTGCCCTTGCGCATGACCGAGATGCGGTCGGCGACGCTCATGACCTCCTTCATTTTGTGCGTCGTGATGATGATCGTCTTGCCCTCGGCCCGCATCTGCCGCAGCGTCGCGAACAGCTGCTCCGCCTCGCCCGGCGTCAGCACGGAAGTCGGCTCGTCGAGAATGATGATGTCGGCGCCGCGATACAGCGTCTTGACGATCTCGACCCGCTGCTGCTCGCCGACGGACAGCTGCCAGATCGGCCGGTCCACCGGAAATCCGAGTCCGAAACGAGCGGCAAGCTCCTCGATTTCCCTTGATTTCCGCTTCAGCCAGCCGCGCCCTCTCCAGAGTGAGCCCTTTTCTCCCAGCACCATGTTCTCTGCAGCGGTCAGCGTCTGCACGAGGCGGAAGTTCTGGAACACCATGCCGATCCCGAGCTGGGAGGCTTCCTTGGGCGAGCGGATCCGAGCAGGCTTGCCGTTCAGGCAGATCTCTCCCTCGGTAGCGCGGTACACTCCGGAGAGCATGCACATCATCGTGCTTTTGCCGGCCCCGTTCTCCCCGAGCAGCGCATGGATTTCTCCCTTGGCCGCCTGGAAGTCCACATGGTCGTTGGCGGTGACGGAGCCGAACCTCTTCACGATTCCTCGCATGTCGACGGCTGGAATGGCATTCATCTCGGCAGTCCTCCTTCAGTATGAAGCGCGGGTGCAAAAACGGTTCAGACCCCTTGGGGACAAGGGATCTGAACACGCCCGCTCCGGTTCGGATGATCGGTTGTCCTTACTTCGGAATGCTTCCGTCGACGCCTTTGACGAGCCAATCCATGGCGAGAATCTCGTCAAGGCTGAGCGACTTGCCTTGCTCGACCTTGGCCGCTCCGGACTGATCGGCGATCGGACCTGCGAATACGTCCAGCGTGCCGTCCAGCAGCTTGGCTTTGGCATCCTCGACCAGCTTCTTCACATCTTCCGGAATTTTAGCTCCCAGAGGGGCGAGGCCGACCATGCCGTCCTTGAGATCGCCCATGTATTGATCGCTCTTCCACGTTCCGTCCATGACGGACTTGACGACCTTCGTGTAATACGGACCCCAGTTCCAGGTCGGGTTGGTCAAATAGTTGTCCGGCGCAAACCGGCTCATGTCGGAATCGTTGCCTCCCGCGAACGCGCCGCGCTCGGCCGCCGCCTGGATTGTAGCCGGGGAATCCTGGTAGGCGAGCAGTACGTCCGCGCCTTTGTCCAGCAGGCTGACCGCCGCCTGCCGTTCCGCCGTCGGATCGTACCAGGTGTTGGACCAGATGACGCTTACTTTGGCGTCGGGGTTGACGCTTTGCGCTCCGAGGGCAAAGGCGTTCAGGTTGTAAATGACCTCCGGAATCGGGAACGCCCCGACATAGCCGATGAGGTTCTTTTTCGTCATCTTGCCGGCCGCGATGCCGGACAGGTAGCTGGCTTCATAGTTGCGTCCGAAGTAGGTGCCCATGTTGTCCGCCGTTTTATAGCCCGCCGCATGCTCGAAAATGACTTTGGGGAACTTCTTCGCCACGTTCAGCGTGTAGTCCATATAGCCGAAGCTGGTCGTAAAGATGATGTCATGGTCCTGCGCCAGCTCGGTGATGATCCGCTCGGCGTCCGCGCTTTCCGGGACGTTCTCGACGGTATCCGCCTTGATGCCTGTCTGCTCTTCCATATATTTGCGGCCATTGTCATGCTCGTAGGTCCAGCCGCCGTCTCCTGGCGGCCCGATGTAGACAAAGGCGACCCGAGGCTTCTCGATCGCCGGCTTGCCGCTCCCGCCCTCCGCCGTGCCTGTATTTGCCGCCGTACCTGCATTTGCCGCCGTGCCGGAATTCGAGCTCGAGCTGTTCCCGCATCCTGCCGTCACAAGCATAAGTGCCATCAGCATGACCGTCGCTGCTTTGAACGAAATGACCCTCTTCATCTCTTATCCTCCTTAGATCGGCTGCCTGGCTCGGGGCCGCGGCAGAGGCTTTCTGATCCCAACTATAAGATTCACGCTTTGTTTGCGTCAATTAACCTGACATACATTTGGGATCAAGGCTGGTTTGTATCGGTTTTCATTGTGCATGATGCACGAACAGGAGATGGAAATGATGCCTGTTGCCGCGCTTCGATAAAAATCGTGTCAGATAAATGTTACCTTTTCTTCGAGTGGGTTGATCCGGCCCATGATCTGCCTTCCCCCATCCAAAAAAAGACCCGAGCCTCCGAAAAGGAGATTCGAGTCTTCTGTCCCTATCGAACTTGCGCGCTCCGGTCCGCCGGCTAGCCATTCGGCCATGTCTGGGCGATCATCTCCAAATCCTCGGGAGTATCGACATCGTACAGGCTGCTCTCCGCCACATCCGCGAGCATTTCGCCCCTGAAGCCCGCGCCGGCGAACAGCTGCCGCGCCCCGCGGTCCCCTTCCAGCCTGGCCAGTGCCGAGAACATGGAGCCGCGCATGATCGCCGGCGGCATCGGTACGCCTTGCAGGCCGCATGCGGCCCAGTCGAGCTCCGGATGCCCATGCAGGACATCCGCCAGCCTGGCCAGCAGCCCGGCGTCGACGAGCGGCTGGTCGGCGAGAACGACCAGCACCGCATCCGGC
>NZ_CBRA020000137.1:0-20702 GCF_000469945.2 Paenibacillus sp. P22
CTGCCGCAGCCGCGGGAGCATCGCCGTGGCCTCTTTTCATTCTGTGGTGGGGGCTGCTTGCCGCCGCCAGCATCTGCGATCTGCTCCTGCTTCCGCGCCGAGGCGACTGGAGCGTGAAGCGGCAGCTGCCGGAGAGCGCCGAGATCCGCAAGGAATTCGAAGTCAGGCTTGACATCCGCTGCCGCTCGAAGCAAGCCGTGAGGGTAACACTGGCGGATGATCTGCCTTTGACCTTCCGCTCGGAGCCTGCTTTCCCCGGGGGGAGGATTCAGGGCAGCGGACGCTTCCATGTCGCGATGGCGGCCTCCGAGCGCGGCCGCTACCGGCTTGGAAGCATCGATCTGCGCTGGAGCGGAGGCCTTGGCCTGTGGGAGAGGCAGACGCAGCTCTCCGAGGAGAGCGGAATCCGGATCGATCCGGATCTGTCCGGCGTGCGGGACGTGCTGAATTCCGCCCAGGACTCGCTCCTCATCGACGGGCAGCGCATTTACAAGAGGCAGCGGGGAGGCACGGAGTTCGACTCCATCCGCGAGTACGCCTTCGGGGACGACATCCGTGAAGTGAACTGGAGAGCGACGGCGCGGGCGGGCAAGCTGCTGACCAATGTATATCGCCCGGAGAAGGGCAAGACGGTCGCGATCCTGCTCGACTGCGGTCGCCAAATGGGCGTTGAGCTGGACCATCAGGTCAAGCTCGACCGCACGCTGGAAGCGGCTCTTGCCGTAGCCGCGGCAGCCTTGAAGCAGGACGATCAGGTCGCCCTCATCGCTTATTCGAGCCGGGTGAAGCTCTATCTGCCGCCCGGGCGGGGACTGGCCCATCTTCAGGCGATGACGAAGGCGGTCAGCGATCTGCGCAGCGACTACGAGGAGTCGGGCGCAGGCGTCGGACTCGGCTATCTGCTGCGCAGGCTGCGGCGCCGCTCGTTCGCCGTGCTGTTCTCCGACATGGATCATTACCGCCATGACCCCGAGCTGCTGCCTTATGCGGCCAGGACCAAGCGGAGCCACCATCTGCTGCTGCTGTCCATCCGCAATCCTGTGCTGCATGAACTTGAAAAAGCCCGCCCGGAGGATGTCCAGGGGGCTTATGTCCAGTCGATCGCGGCCAAGGAGAACGGAGAGCGCCAGCTGCTGTCGCGCAAGCTGGCAGGCAGCGGCGTTCCGCTAATCGACGCGCCGGCCGACAGGCTGGCCGTGACCGCGGTCAACGCGTATTTGGAATCGCGGGAGCGGGGCGCATTCTAATCGTTCCGAGCACGTAGTACGCGGCCAGGACGGCCAGCGTGAGCAGCGCGACGGCGTATTTGATCCACAGCGGCATGTAGACCGGCGTGATGTAGCCTTCGATCAGGCCGGCGACGACGAAGAGCGGCACGGAGCCGATCAGCAGCAGGGCGGATTCCTTGGCCGCTTGCAGGAAGACGAGCTTGCGCGGAAGCTCGCCGGGCACGAAGAACCGGTACCCCATGTAGAGGCCGGCTCCGCCGGCGATGAAGATGGCGGTCAGCTCGATGATTCCATGCGGCAGGATGTAGGCCCAGAATGTGTAGCTGTAGCCTTCCCTGGCGAATACGGCGGCGAGAGCCCCGATCATGAGACCGTTGTAGACCATGAGGTAGACGGTGCCGATTCCAAGGGTGATGCCGCTCAGGAAAGCCATGACCGCGACGCGGATGTTGTTGGTCATGATCGTCGTGGACATGATCGGACTGTGCACGTCTCCGCGGTCGCTGTTCGTCTTGGAAGGATCGATGACATCGGACATGCCGGCCGGAAGGACGGAGTGGACGGCCATCGGATCCTGCCAGACCGACAAGTAGCCGAGCAGTCCGCCCAGCAGGAACAGCAGCGTCGCCGCTCCGATGAACCATCCCCGCTGCCGGACGAGATGGGGGAAGCCCGTCCGGAAGAAGCTGCCGAGACGGCTGTTTCCTTCCCCGGCTCCATGCATCGTGTTGTGGGCGCGGGAGACGAGATCGTTGAGGCTCGCCTCGGCTTCGCTGCCGGGAGCGTGAGTCTGCAGATAGGCCAGGTGGGACGATGCCGAGCGGTACAGCTCATGAAAGCGGTCCAGCTGCCCGGCCGGCGCCCGCTTGCCGCGTCCCCCCAGCAGCGTAAGAAGGCCGTCGAGCTCGGACCACTGGCTTTTGTTGCGGCGGATGAAGGCTGTTATTTCCATCAAGGTTCTCCTTAAGTTCCCATATTGTTTTTCTATTCTATCATGACATTACTATTCGCAGAAGGCGGTGAATCTCCTTGCATGACTTGCCTGAAAAGGGGACGACCCTTCTGACGCCGGAGCAGGTCCGCCTGCAATACCGCACCGCCGGCATCGGCAGCCGGGCGCTGGCGCATCTGGTCGACGCGCTGCTCATGCTCGCAGCTGCGCTCCTCATTCTGCTCGGGTTCGCCGGGGCCATGTATCTGTTGTCCAAGACGTGGCTGCCGAGCAGCGGCTCCGATTATCTGGTCGCCATCATGATCATTCTGATGCTGGTCGTCGTCATCGGTTATTTCATCGGGATGGAAGCCTACAGGGGCGGCCAGACGGTCGGCAAAAAAGCGTTCGGCCTGCGGGTCGTAAACTCGCGCGGAGGCTCCGCATCGCTGCTCTCGGTCATCATCCGCAACCTGTTCCGGCTGATCGACCTGCTGCCGGTCGGCTACTTCGCGGGGGCAGTGGCCATGATGTTCAGCCCTTCCGACAAGCGCATCGGCGACATGGTCGCCGGCACGGTCGTCGTGCTGGAATCCGGCGCCGAGAACAAGAAGCGCCGCACCGGCGTCGAGCGCAAGCTGCTCCGCCTGCAGAAGACGACGGCGCTGCCGGAGCTCGCTCTCACGGAGGAGCAGCGCAAGCTGGTGACGCCGGAGGATTGGCAGCTGCTCCAGGGCTGGGCGGAGCGGCTGGAGCCTTCTCCGGAGCGGAGAATGATGGAGATGGAATACCGGATCTTCATCCACTTCACGGAGCGTCTGGGCCATCTGCGCACGCTGTACGCGGCTCCGGCAGCCTATCTGGCAGCCTTGTACATGGATTTGCGCGGGGATTGGGAGTTTTAGAGGGAAAGGCGGAAGTACCGGCCATCTGTCAGGCTGCCTCGTCATGCATATGCGGCGTGTTCATGGATGGAACGGGCGGTCTTCCACGAAAGAATCCTGCTCATACACTTGCAAGCATGCTGCCTGTTCACCTGCAGGCAGCCTGCTCGACCTGTCTATTCATCTGAAAGCGAATGCTCCATCTGTCTACTCATCTGGAAGCGAATGCTCCATCTGGGTCTACTCATCTGGAAGCGAATGCTCCATCTTTCTATTCACCTGCAAGCGAATGCTCCGCGGCAGCTCTTTTCGAGCTGTCCGCCGCTTGTTAAGCCTTTCAAGCAAGCCCGAACGGTATCGGAGCCCCGCCTCGCCGCCTGAGCCGCTCTTCCTCCGCAAGGAGCCGAGGAGCGGCTTTTGCTTGATTCATCATGACCCCGGAGCGTCTACATATACATAAATGAAGGTTTTGCAAAGCCTAGCTTCCGGGGAGGTCATCCGATGCGCCGACATGTTATCGTCAACTCGCTGCTAGCCGCATCCCTTGCTCTGTCCGTCTTCATGCTCGAAGGCAGGCTTGAGCCGCCGGTCCAGGCCGGTAGCGAGACCATCCAGCCGACCGCCGCGGCTGCGGCCGTCTCCTACAGCCCCCGCGCCAAGCTCGTGGATGAGCTGGCAGCAGGCTTCAAGGGGAGGAGCGCCGATTTCCAGACCTCCTACAGGGGCGACCATGCGGATCTGGTGAAGGCCATGCCGGATCTCGTCAAGCAGGCGCTTTTCCGGGACGATTATTCCGCCTATGTGCTTGAATCCTATTCCTATAAAATCCGCACGGTAGGCGACAATTCTTCCATCCGGGTGAAGGTCCGCTACCGGGAAACTCCGGAGCAGACAGCGGCGGTAAAGGAGAAATCCCGCCAGACGCTCAAGGAAATCATCCAGCCGGGCATGAACGAGGAAGAGAAACTCCGGGCCATCCATGACTGGATCGTGCGCCATGTCCGTTATGACGAGTCGCTGACCCGGTACACGGCTTACGACGCTGTCGTCAACGGAACAGCCGTCTGCCAAGGATACGCCCTGCTGATGTACCGCATGGCTGCCGACGCCGGCATCGAAGTCCGCATCGTCGAAGGCACCGTCGATTCCGGGGATCATGCCTGGAACCTGGTGCGGCTGGACGGAAGCTGGTACCATATCGACGCGACCTGGGACGATCCCGTTCCCGACCGGGGCAGCCAAGTCCGGCATACGTATTTCCTCCTGTCGGATGAGCAGATCCGCAAGGATCATTCATGGACCCGCGATTATCCTGCCGCCCGGCAGGCGTACAAGGGAACAGCTTCGCCATCCTAAGGCGAGGTTGGATCCTATCGGTATGGAACCAAGCATGCTGAAAGTGACCAGGAAGCAGCCGGCCCCCGTGAGAAGGGGAGGCTGCTTTTTTTGCGGGGATGATGCGGTTAGGTCCGCGGCAGCGGTGGAAAGGGCGAGGGAAAGGGAAAGGGCAGACGAACGGGGAGCCGCTATCCACTTTATCTAGGCGGATCTGGCGGCGATGGAGCAGCGAACAGTCCGCCGACCTCTTCCAAAGCAAGGATGGCGAGCGATGCGAATTCTTCCCGGCTCGTCCTGCGCCCTTCCTTGTTCCAGGCGTGCGACATGCCGTAGATGCCGCCTCCGCCATGGACGCGATATTGGCGTCCACGCGGGCGCTGCGGATGAGGATGAAGGGCGTCTGCGGCCCTTCATCGCCGAGCTCCCCGCCCGGCAGACAGCCGCGCTCCGGCGCTGCCTCGACAGCTTTCTCCGCCATATTTCCGCCATCCATCCGCTCCGGCGCTGCCTCGACAGCTTTCTCCGCCATATTTCCGCCATTCATCCGCTCCGGCGCCGCCTTCCTTTCGCCATCCAGCCGACCGTCGCCTGACCCTATCGGCCCCTCCGACGCTTCGATCACCGCCTGGGCGGCGGCCTCCTGCCCCGACCGTTCCTCCTCCCGCTCAGGAGCGCCTGCTTCCATTGCTTCCCGTTCCTTCTCGCCCATCAGCTCTGCTCCCCCTCCGCATCCGTCGCCTTGGCTTCCTCCAGATCGCTGTAAAGCGTGTACTTCGAGATGCCCAGATAGGCGCATACCTTCTCGCCCGCCTTCTTGATCAGAAACGCGCCTTTGCGGTCCAGCAGCGCGATGAACCGGATCCTCTCCTCGCGGCTCATGAGCGCAGGCGGCCTTCCGACGGCGTCCTCCGCCTCCTGGATCAGCGAATCCAGCAGATCGCCGACGTTGCTGACGAACGACTCCTGGACCGGCGGCAGCTCCTGCATGCCGACCAGCCCCTGCAGCGCCTTCTCGGCGGCGAGCAGCTCCGAGATGTCGAAGTTGATGCACAGGGCGCCGATCGCTGTTCCTGCGTCATTTTTCAAGTAGATCGAAGTCGATCTCAGCAGCCGTCCGTCCTTGGTCCGGGTGACGTAATTCTGCCGATGGCCGCCCTCCGACGTGCCTCTCATGACCTCGAGTCCGAGGTTCGTGCCGGGATCGCCGACCTTCCGTCCCGTCACATGGCCGTGCTCGATATGCACGATCGTGCTTTCATAAGGCTGCGACCAGTCGTGCACGACGACCTCGCAGCGCTCTCCGAACTGGGCCGCGATGCCCTGCGCCAGCTCCCGCAGCAGCGGCAGCGTTTGCGATACCGATTCCATTCCCACCGCTCCTCATGACCGCTTGAATTCTCTTTGCCTCCTATCCTACACCCGCTCCTTCTTCTCGGCAAACTTTTTTTCTGTTTTCTAACTTTTATTCATATCAAGATGGGCAACCAATTTGAAATTCAGCCGAGACGGATAAGCCGATCCCTCCCAACGGCCGCGTCCATTTCCCTCTGAGAACGCGGCGCCAGACCGGCGCCGCGGCGTCCGTCGACTGGGATCCGAAGCCAGGCCAGGTGCGGATCAAAATAAAGGAGGAGCTGCCGTCCTGCTGGAAGGAGCTCGTCTTCCGGATCGGCAAGCCGGGCCTTCTCAGCCCGCAAGGCGACATCATCGCGGACCCCGAGACTCCGGCGCCATTCCTGAGCAAGGGCATCACCCGTGCCGGTCGCCGCGATTGGGCATAAGCCCTTCCTATGCGGACGGAATGGTCCGGCTGAACTGGAGCAGCAAAATGATGGAGAAGCTGAAGCCGTCCTGGAGCACCGATTCTGCCGAGACGTCCTTCGCCGTCCTCTATGAGAAAGGCTTCTACTCTCCAGATGTCATGCAGCCGCTCGGAGCCGGCGGAGGCGGCGGATCGAGCGGAAATTCGGCGGACAAGGACATCAAGGTGGACGGACGCGTCTACGATCAACGCCTCCTTCGCCTTCAAGCTGCGCCCCGGCGCCAATCTGTTTACCGTTGGAGCCATTTCGGCCGGCAGCGTCCCCATCTCCGTCGGCCGGACCGTCTCCGATCCCGCCTCCATTCCAGTCTCTTATACGGAAGAAGGGACGCTGAATCTGTCGCTGCCGGAGCCTTCGCTGCCGGAGCCTTCCTCCGGTTACGTGAAGCCTTCGCCGCCAGCGTGACGCTGAAGGAGCCGGGCCAGTACCTGATCTCGGTCATCAGCCCGAATGATATTCCCGCCCCGGGCGGTGCGGCCGCCACGACCTGGGCAGAAGTAGTCGTAGAGGCCGAATAGAAAAGACAAAAACGGGATGAAGCCGAATTCTCGGCTTCATCCCGTTTTGGTTCCAAAATCTAGAAGGAATTGATTTCCCTGATCTTCTCCAGTGCAATCTTGGGCTTGCGGTCCTCCGTCAACAGGCCGTTGACCTCCTGCTGCACATCCGTGATCTGGGTGTAGCAGTAGCCCGAGATATATTCGGTCTGCTGGATAGCCTCGTGGATGCTGCGGAACCGATCCAGGAAGCTTTCCTCCGAGCCGACCTGATTGCCGTAGCCCCAGCCTTCCTCGGATTGGAAGGCGATGCCGCCGAACTCGCTGACGATGACCGGCTGCCCCTTGTAGGCGTAGCTGTCCGCAAATGCGTATTTCCAGTGGTTGAAGCTGCGCAGGTTGCCGGTGATCTCGTCCTTGCCCGCATACCGCCGGCGGAATTCCTCTCCGCTCTCGACATAGTCATGCAGCGTGAGGATATCGGAGACGGTATGCTCCCAGCCGTCGTTGGACACGACCGGGCGATTCGGATCGAAAGCCTTCGTCAGATGGTAGATCGCTTCCGTGAACTTCTGCTGCCGGACATCCTTGGCGATGTTCATGACGCCCCACGATTCATTGAACGGCACCCACGTAATGATGGACGGATGATTGTACTGCTGCCTGACGACCTCCATCCATTCCCGGGTGAACCTCTCCACCGCCCGGTCGTTGAATTCGAAGGTGGCGGCCATTTCCGACCATACGAGCACGCCCTTCACGTCGCACCAGTACAGGAAGCGGGCATCCTCCACCTTCATATGCTTCCGGACGCCGTTGTACCCCATTTCCAGCAGCTTGTCGATATCCTCGAGAATGGCTTCCTCCGAGGGCGGCGTCAGATGCGTATCCGGCCAGTAGCCTTGATCCAGAATCAGCTTCTGGTAGATGGGGGCATTGTTCAGCAGGATGCGGTCTTTCTCGATCGAGATTTTCCTCATGCCGAAATAGGCGTATACATGGTCGACCTCGGCGCCGTTTTTGTACAGAATAAACTCGACGTCATACAGATTCGGATGGGCCGGCGACCAGTGGCAATGCTTCCAGGGGCCGTTGGCTTCATGGACGAGGTCGACATCGAGCTGCAGCCATGGACGGTCGATCGCGAGGCTCACCCTTTTGACCGGCTTGCCTTTCAGGCTGACGAGCGTCTCCAGGGTGATATCGTCCGCCGCTCCGGCCCCCTGCACCTGGTATTCGAACCGGATCGACCGCGCATCCAGATCCGGCGTCATCTTGACGGCCTCTACATAGGACGGCTCCACATACTCCAGCCAGACCGTCTGCCAGATGCCGGTCGTCTGGACATAGAAGCACTCGAAGCTGTCCTTCACCCAGCGCTGCTTGCCGCGCGGCTGGGCCGCGTCGAGGCTGTCCTCCGCCTTCACCGTGATCACGTTGCTCTGCCCGTACTTCAGATAAGGGGCGATGTCGAAATGGAACTCTGCGTAACCGCCTTGATGGCTTCCCGCATAACTTCCGTTGATCCACAGCTTGGCCTTGTAATCCACCGCCTGGAAGTGGAGAAGGGCAAGCTTGCCCTCCGCCTCGGCCGGAACGTCCAGCTCGCGGCTGTACCAGACATAGGCATGATGGGACTCGTCGCCGATGCCGCTCGCCTTGGTCTCATAGGTGAACGGGACTTCAATCGTCCGATCTCCGCCGAACCGCTCCGGCCAGCCCAGCCGCTCTCCTTCGTTGCCGTCGTCGAAGCCGAACTGCCAGGCTCCGTTCAGATTGATCCAGTTGTCCCGCACGAACTGCGGCCTCGGGTAGTCCTTGATGTATCTTTTCGTTGTCATTGTCTTCTCTCCCGTTCCATTAACGCGCCTGGTCGCAGCGTTCTCTGTCATTCATGGCGGACCGGCCGCACTTCAAGACCGGATAGGATCCAGTCCCGGGACGAGGAGCGAAAGCCGATTCTTCCTTGCAGGATCGCATCGGGGTCCAGCACATCCAGAAGCGGCTCCCCGTCTTCCCGAAATACCCGGATCCGGCTGCCCTCCAGCTTCACGGATACGTTGGACGGCTGGCCGGGCCGCAGCTCCAGCAAGGCCGAATCGAGCTCTTCCTTCCTCTCGTACACGATCTTCTCGAGGATGATCCTGCCGCTGCGGAACAGAAGCTGATACCCGATGAACGAGTCCGCCACCTGAGCCGGGTAGTCCGATTCCCGGCTCGTCCGCAGCAGCACAGCCGCTTCTCCGGCATCCTCCCCGTCCGCCTGAAGGCGGAAATCGAGCTCGTAGTCGCCCCACCGGACGTCGCCCGCGAGCAGCTTGCTGTCGCGGCCGGCTTCCGCGATCCGGCTGCCGGCCTCGCTTTGCTCCCAGCTGCCGAACAGCTCCTGCTTCTCCAGCTCGGCCTGCGCCGAGCCGTCTACCTCCGCCGATTCCAGCAGCTCGATATAACGGAGGCGGGAAACCCCGGAAGACGTCTGCTTGACGGTCAGCCACTGCAATCCGCCCTTCAGCTCCAGCTCTCCGAGCGGCACCTTCGTCCAGTCCGACTCCGAGGCGAACAGGGCGGCATCAAGCTCCGCCTTGAGCTTCCGGCCCGAGGCCTCCACCTCCAGCACGGCTCCTTCCGAGCCGAGCTCCGCCATGACGGCGATCCGGTAGCGGCCGTCCTTCTTCACCTGAACGGGAAAGGCCAGCTCCCCCGTTCCTCCCCAGCTCCGCGGCCAGACTCCCGTCCGGCGTGCCGGCCGCGCCGGCCTTGATCGGAGAGGAAGGATTGCCGGAAGCATGGGCTGCCTCCAGCGTCCCGGGCACAGGCTTGACGGCGCTTCGGTCGCTGCTGCCTCCGGCTTCATTGGAAAAGGCGGTATAGGCAAGCTGCGGCCGAGCGCCTTGCGGCCATCGGTAGCCGATCTTTCCGGGCTGTCCCGTCCACGCCTTCACGTCGGCAAGCAGCAGGCCGTCCCAATAAATTCTCGTCCCGTCGCCATCGGATTCGGCACGCAACGCGTGGAGGACGTTCAGTTCCGTCCCCTGAGGCAGATCGGCCGAGAAGACAGTCTTTTCCGCCCCGCCCGCCTGCTCCGCCATGACCAGCTTTTTCTGCCGGCCGTCTACACGCAGGACTCGGCTGTTGCGTTCGTCCCGGTAGGAGAGCAGCACTTCCAGAGCCGCCTCGCCGCCCGCTTCAATCTCCTTGCCGTCCGGCTGGACGACGGCATTGAACTCGGCCGTATAGCGTGTGTCGGTGCTCAGCTTGCTCACCCAGGCATGGCCGCCGGAAGCAGGCATGGCGGCCTGTTCCCACTTCCCGGGCGAGGGAGCCGAGCCCGGCCGGTCATGGAAAATCGGCAGCCTGGGCGCTTCCGTCGGAATGCCCCAGGTCGGGCCCAGCACGCCCATCTTGTCGCCGCTGAAGGCGAGCCGGTCCATATTGAGATGGCGGACGGGAGGCCCTTCAGCCGATTTTCCTTCCAGATTGTGATAGAAGATATAGTAGGAATCGAGATCGGGTCCGAGCACGGTGGAGCTGTGGCCGAGGCCGTTGAACCCTTCCTCCGTGGAGATCAGGATCGGATTGTTGTCCGGAATCCGGTACGGACCTGCCGGCGATTCGTCGGAGACGGCGTAGTTGACGCGGTAGCCGCGGCTGAACACATGGTTGCCCGTGTAGGTCATGTAATACTTGCCCCCGCGCTTGATGATCATCGATCCTTCGGTCCAGTGGCCGAGCGAGGCGCCAAGCTTCTCTCCCGGGCCGATCGTATAAGGGTCGCTCATCGGCGCGGCCATGATGCCGCCGAATTCGGCATGCGTGAACGTCCAGCTGCCGTCGTCGTCGATGAACACCGAGCCGTCGATCGTGAGGCCCAGATTGTCGGTCTGCGCGAGGAACGGTCCGGTCGGCTTCTCGCTGCGCAGGACGTAATGCCCCTTGCCGGCCGGAGAGGTATACATATAGAACGATCCGTTCCAGTAGACGACCTCGGGAGCGTACGCCCCTTCCGTGACCGGCTCCTCGGCGACCAGTCCCTCATAGGTCCAATCCGTCAGATTGGCGGAGCTCCAGGCTTTCACGCCGATCCGTCCGTCCTTCGTGCTGCAGTACAGGTAATACTGTCCGTCATGCCGCAGAACATAAGGATCGCCGATGCCGTAATCCTCCCATTCCTGCGGGAGCGTCATCGGATTTTGATAGGAAGTCCCCATCTGCACCGTGGTGCGCGCGGCCGGATTCATATCCATTTCTCCCCTTCCCCAAAGGATGGCTGCCGCTCCTGCCGCACATGCCATGCCGCCAAGGAGCAGCAGAAGCCGATTCCTTCTTTTGATTTCTGACGGTTCCATCCCCGCGGCTCAGCCTTTGATTCCGCTGATCGCGAGCGATTCGATGAAGTAGCGCTGGGCCATGAAGAACACGATGATGACAGGCACGAGCGCGATGAGCGAAGCGGCCATGAGCGAGGGATAATTGGATGTGGAGATATAATTCGACTGCATGCTGGCAATGAGCACCTGAATCGTCTGCCTCTCCGGCGTATGCAGGTAGATGAGCGGTCCCATGAAATCGTTCCAGATGCCCATGAAGCCGAGAGCCGCTTGAGCCGCGATCGCCGGCTTGGCGATGGGCAGCGCGACGGTGGCGAACGTGCGGAAATAGCCGCAGCCGTCGATTTTGGCGGCGTCGATCAGATCGTTCGGGATGGAGCCCTGCATGAATTGCCGGAAGAAAAAGATCGTCACGATATTCCCGAACAGCCCCGGAACGATGAGCGGCAGCAGCGTATCCACCCAGCCCAGCTCGGAGAATCCGATGTACTGGGGAATCATGACGACCGAATAGGGAATCATCATCGTTCCGAGCAGGGCGAGAAAGATTCCCTCCTTGAACGGAAAATGGAATTTGGCAAAGGAATAAGCCGCCATGGAGGCGACGAACAATCCGACCGACAGCACCGCGACCACGACGATGGCGCTGTTCAGGAAGCCGTGCAGCAGCGGAGCTTTGGACCATACATCCGTATAGTTGCTCCATGTCGACGGCTTCGGAATCCATTGGGGCGGAACGTCGAATACATGCTGCTGGGTCTTGAGCGAGGTCGACAGCGTCCACGCCAGCGGCCCGAGCATGACGATCGAGCCGGCCAGCAGCAGCACATAGATCAAGCTGTTCATCAGACGTCTTTCTCTGGCCATAGTCTACTCCTCCTGTAAGGAACGCTTAGTCCTGGTAGACCCAACGCTTGGAGAAGCGGAATTGGATCAAGGTCAGAATGAAGATGATGACTCCCAGCACCCAGGCGACCGAGCTGGCGAAGCCCATATTGAAGTATTTGAACGCTTCCTGGAAAATGTAGTACACGATCGTCGCGCCGCTGTACTCCGGCCCGCCGTCCGCTGCGAGAATATACATCTGGCTGAACGACTGGAACGTGCCGATGACGCCCATCACCACGACGAAGAAATGGATCGGGGACAGCAGCGGCAGCGTGATATAGCGGAATTGATGCCACCGCTTCGCGCCATCGACTTCCGCCGCCTCGTAGTAGCTGGAGGATATCCCCTGCAGTCCGGCCAGATAGAGAACCATCGTGCCGCCGACTCCTCCCCATAATCCCATCAGCAGGAACGACGGCTTGACCCAGTTCGGATCTCCCAGCCAGTTCGGACCCTGCACGCCGAAGATTTTCCAGATGAATTCGTTGATGATGCCGTAATCGTAGTTGAGCAGCCACTGCCAGAGCAGGGAGACCGCGATGATCGGCGAAATGACGGGGATATAATAGATCGTCCGGAAGAGGCTTACCCCCTTGAGCGGACGGTTCATCATGAGCGCCAACGCCATGGCCGCGATCATGCCCAGCGGAATTCCGAGCAGGAGATAAAACGTGTTGTACATGGATTTGTAGAATTTCTCGTCCTGGGCCAGCTTCCCGAAGTTGTCCAGGCCGATGAACTTCGCCGGAGACATCATATCCCAGGACATGAAGCTGAGGCCCAGCGAGCTTATGAGCGGCGCGAGCCCGAAGATGAGAAAGCCGAGAACCGGCGGCGTGACAAACAGCAGGGACCAAAGCATTTCTTTACGCCGATAGCCTGTCATTAACGTTCCTCCCCGGCACAAAAGCCGGAAGGGGAGGCGGCAAAAGCGCGAGGCCGCTGAAAAGGTTGGCGCCGCGTGCGCGGAACATTCTTCCGACCGCCGGTTGTTCCGAATGATTCCGCGCCGTTCGCCTGTTTTTCAGCGGCCTCCGTCTGAGCCGCTCTCCTTCCGAGCCAAGCCTGTTACTTGTTGTCTTCGTCGTAGATTTTCTGCAGCTTCGGCTGCTCTTCCTTGACGAACTCCGCTGCCGTCTTCTTGCCGGTCCACACCTGGCTGGCATCCTGCCAGAACGTGTCGATCCACTTCACGCTCTTGGAGTTCACCTCGATCGGAGGACGTCCGTAGTCTTCAATGATATCGAGGAATACTTGACGGCTCTGCGGCGCTTTGTCCATCTGGAGGAACTCGCCCTTGGCCATGTCGACGAGGTTCGGCACCGCCTGCCCGAGCTCGTAGTTCTGCTTCTGCGACTCCCGGTCGAGGCTCAGATAGGAAGCCAGCGCGAACGCATCCTCCGGATGCTTCGTCGATTTGGACACGACGAATCCGAGAGAGCCGAGCCAGGTCGCGGTTTTGCCCGTATTCGGGCTTGCCGGCCAGGCGGCGATATCCCATTTGAACGGAACGTTCCAGAAGCCGGGCTGATCCCAAGGACCCATCGGGAACATCGCCACTTTGCCCGCGACGAACCGGGCGTAGCCGTTTTGGGCTTTCTCGTCATCCGGGGATGGGCTGACCTTGTGGACGAGGCTGAGATCCGCCACGAACTGCATCGCCTGGGCGAATTCCGGCGTATCGATCGTCACCTTGCCGGTCTTGTAGTCGATCCAGTCCCCGCCGTTGGCCCATACCGCGGACTCCGTCGAATAGGCGGCGACTCCGAACGTGTCGATTTTTCCGCGCGCGTTGGCCGTCGTCAGCTTTTTGGCGTCGGCGATCATGTCGTCCCAGGTGTACTCTCCCGCCTTGGCGCTCGGGTAAGGCAGGCCGGCCTTGTCGAACAAATCCTTGTTGTAGGCAAGCGCCCACGGCCCTACATCCTTCGGCAGGCCGTACAGGCTGCCTTGGCCGACGGTCTTGCCGTCGTAGCGGTAACGGTCCAGCCCCTGCTTCCACACATTGTCCGGATCGATCGTTTGGTTGCCTTCTAGATAGGGGTCCATGTTCAGCAGCAGGCCGCTGCTGGCGAGCTTATTGAAGTGCGCGCCGCCGGCATAGAACACATCCGGCGTTTTCTTGGCGGCGATCAGGGTGTCGAGCTTCTGGTAATACTCGCCCGACGGAACGACGGTGTACTTCACTTTTTTATCCGGGTGTTCCTTCATGTAGGCATCGATCAGCTTCTGGAAGACGGCTTTCTCGCTGTCCCCCCCCCACCCCATGAACTCGATCTCGGACTTGGAGTCCGCCTTGGGACTTGCCGCTCCCGATGTCGGCGATGGAGACGAAGCTTCTCCGCTCGGAGCCGGCGCGCCGCCCCCGTTGCCGGAGCAGGCCGACAATCCCATTCCCGATACCAGCACAAGCGCAAGCGATACGGCGGACCATTTGCTTTTCAGAACCATGGATACGCTCCCCCTGACAATAGTGGCTTGAAACAAATAAGGACCAAACACCGGAGCCGCGGTTCCGTAAGGATCGGACGCCGATTGCAACGGGCCGGATCATACACTCCGAATATTTGTTTTGTTACAACTTATTTGTTTATATCGAGAATATAACGGTTTCAATCCCTTTATGTCAACGCTTTCTTTCCGTTTTTTTTGTTTTGAAGGATGACTTCTCTATCTCCATCCTAGGCGCGCCAACGGAAAAGGCCCGCAGTCCTTGACCGGACGGCGGGCCTTGCGGGGAACCATCTTAATCGTGCTGCAGCCTCATGACGATTCCTTGCGGATAATCGCCGAAGCCTTTGCCGAACAGATTCATTCCTCCCTGATGCTTCGCGTCGGGCCTCAGGCCGATGCGGAAGCTGATGTACGGCTTGTCCTGCAGGTCCAGGTCGTCCAGCGTGACGGATGAGCAGCGCTCGTTGTCGATCGTGCTGCGCCCCTCATCGACGCCCCATGTCTTGAGCAGGCCGTGCTGCGTGCTGTTGTCGTTCCACCAGGCCGGATTCAGCTTGCCCCGGTGGTCGCCGAAATCGCCCGGCGAAATCCAGGAGCCGATTTCCTTGCCGTTGATCCAGGCCGTAATTTCCGAAGGCCAATCGTTGTTGTAATTGGGCGCCTCCGAGCACAGCTCCAGGGAGAACTCCAGGGATGTGACCTTGGCTCCCTGCGGGAGCTTTTTGGGAAAGCGGTATTCGACCCAGCCCTTGCGCAGCCAGATGATCTCCGCCGAGCGGCTGTCCGGGTGATAGAAGTTGTCGGGATCGTCCTCGGCGAACAGCATGCCGGTGCTGCTCGCCATGCCGCAGGTAGGCTGGATGTCGAACTGGATGAAGTGCCCGATCGGCATCTCGACCTCGATGAGCTTGCTCGTGTTGTGATAGAACGCGATCGGATTCAGAATCATGCGCACATCGTCGAAGTTCCGGCTGCACACCTTCATGGCCCCTCGCGTAGCCGGCTGCAGCTCGGTGAGGATCAGCTCCGCCTCCTCCAGCACCTTCACGTTCGTCGCCGCCGTCGATACGGGAATATCCAGAGCTTCGGCAATCTCGATAATATTCACGTTCGGCTTGGACAGCAGCAGCCGGATGATTCCGATCCGGGTATGCGTGCTGAGCGCATGCGCCACCTTGACCAGCCGGTCGGGGTCTTCAATAGACAGCTCAAGCATGATCGAAACTCCTTTCCTGACATTCTTCCAATAATATAAGGCTTAATCCACTCATATGTCCAGTTTTATTGGAACAAACATTAAATATTGTTTTAATACATATATTTTAAAATTATATCTTCCGCATCGGTTCCGGTTTTGCTATACTCCGATCTGCAAGCGCTATCAAATCAAACGAGAGAAAGGAGGAGAAGTGAAGCCAAGCTCTCTGTTTCCATCCTTGTATAGCCGCGTTTCTCCCATCCGCACTTGCAAAGGAGATGAAGGTCCCGATGAAGAAATGGAAATCGTTTCTTGCCGCTGCCGCGGCTCTGCTCCTGCTCCCTTCCGCCGCCCATGCCTACAGCAATCCGTATGCCCTCGCTTCCTCCTGGAAGTGGGCCAATGGGGATTTTTACGGAGAAGGGGATCCTTACATCCTGAAATTCAACGGCGTCTATTACCTCTATGTCAGCACGGTCGATGACCAGATCGGCGTGAAGGTATGGTCCTCCACCGATCTCGCTTCGTGGACTTACCGCGGGCTGTGCGCCGCCGATCCGGTGACCAAGGCCGCCTATGCGCCCGAGGTCGTCTACTGGAACGGAATGTTCTACATGTACACTTCTCCGGGCGGCGGCGGGCATTACGTCCTGTCGAGCGGCAGTCCCGTCGGTCCGTTCACGCCGCAGACCGGCAATCTCGGCATGGGCATCGACGGCAGCGTCTTCATCGACGACGACGGGAAATGGTACTTTTATTCCACCGGCGCGGACCGGATCGATTCCCGTCCGATGACTTCGCCGACCGCCTTCGGAGCGGCGGGATCGACCGGCCTGTCGATGGCGGGATGGACGGAAGGCTCCACGACGTTCAAGCGCAACGGAAAGTATTTCATGACCTATACCGGCAACCATGTCTGGAGCACCGCCTACAGAGTCGATTACGCGTCCGGAACCTCTCCTCTCTCCGGCTTCGTGCCTGCCCGGAGCCAGAACCCGATCCTGATCTCCACGGAGGGCTCCAACGTCGGCCTCGGACACAACTCCATCGTGAAGGGTCCGGATCTGGATTCGGACTACATCGTGTACCATAGCCACGCTTCCCAAGGCAACGCCGTCTATCCGGGGCGCAAAATGAATCTGGACCGCATCGTCTGGAACGGAGACCGGATGTCCGTCCTCGGTCCGACGACGTCGAGCCAGCCGAATCCGGCCGCTCCTTCGTTCGAGGACCGCTTCGCTCGCACCGCGATCGGCTCCGGCTGGACCAATGTCGGCGGCGGAACCTGGGGCATCTACAACCAGGAGCTGATGTGGCAGGATACGATCGGGACGACGGCCTGGTACCGGCAAGTAACGGCGGCTTCGACAGCCGCCGATTACACGGCCGAGTTCCATGCCAAGCAGATGAAGATGGGAACGAGCTCCTCGCCGCTGTATGGAGCCGTATTCTCCTATGCGGATGAGAACAGCTACGGAACGGCCGTCCTGAACCGCAGGCTGAATCGTCTCGAAACCCATTTCGTGGTCGGCGGCGTCAGCCAGGGCTGGGAATATTCCTCCCTCCCTGCAGGCTACGACTATACCAAGTGGCATCAGATCCGGGTGGAGAAGAGCGGCCCGGCCTTTGCCGTCTACGTCGACGGCATGAAAAAGCAGTCCCGCACCGTGAACGGTCTGGGCGGCGGGAAAATCGGCTATGCGACTCAAGACGCCCATGCCGACTTCGGCTACACGGCGTTCAGCAACGACGTCGGGGGGAGCAGCGCCTGGAATGCGTACAAGCCGCTTCCAGGGACGATCGAAGCCGTCCACTACCGCAAAGGCGGGGAAGGGACCGGCTATCACGATCTGACGCCTGCCAATATCGGCGGCTCCTATCGCAGCGATGCGGTGGACATCCGCTCCTCCGCGGCGGAGGGCAAGGAGGTCGTCGGCTGGAACCAGACGGGGGAGTGGCTGCTCTACCGGGTCAATGTCGCGGAGAGCGGCACGTATGATATGACCGCGAGGCTGGCCACGACCTTTCCGAACGTCAGCTTCCGCGTCTGGGACGGGGCGGCGGATTTGACCGGAGTCGTGCAGGCGGCCGGAAGCGGCGGCTGGGAGAATTGGGTGAACGTCTCCAAGAAAGGCCTCTACCTGACCGCCGGCTATCATGAGCTCCGCTTCGAGACGGTCCAGGGCGAGTTCGACTTCAGCAGCCTGTCGTTCGAGAGGGGGCAGGCGCCCTCGCCGCTGGCCGACGACTTCAACGACGGCAACGACAACGGCTGGACGCGGTATGAAGGCGATTGGTCCGTCGTATCCGGCGAGCTGAGCGCGGCTGCCGGGGGTCCCGCCAAGACGGTCATCGGCTCCGGCCTTTGGTCCGATTACACGGTGGAGGCGGATGTGAAGCTGGTCGGGACGACCGGCGACGCCGGCCTGCTGGTCCGGGCGGCCAATCCGTCGAACGGCAAGGTGCTCGCGAACAATCCCGATTACATCCAGGCCTACTATGCGTTCATCAAGCCCGACGGAGTTTATTTAGGCAAAATGAATTACGGCTACCAAACGCTGGCCTCGGCGCCGGCCGCGCTCGCCGCAGGGGTCTGGCACCGGATGAAGGTGTCCGCCGAGGGGAACTCTATCCGCGTCTATGTGGACGATATGAATGCCCCCAGGCTGAGTTATGCCGACAACAGCGCCCTTCCGTTCCTGCATGGCAAGGCCGGCCTCCGCTCCATGAACAATGCCGCCCGGTTCGACAACTTCTCCGTCTACGCCAGCCCTAGCTGAACCAGGAAGGTTCAGGCTATAAAGCAAGCATCAAGCATTCATTCGAAAACCTCGGGCAAATAAGCAAGCCCTGCCGGACCGCGATCCAGCGCGGTCCGGCAGGGCTTTAGGGTCGTTCCTTCGCATGCGGGCCCGTCAAGACGACGGCGTCAGCGCATTTTCGTCATGCTCGCAGCGCCGCCTTGTTGGACATGGCCAGGATCAATTGAGCTTCGCTGCCGGTCTACCTGCCGTCATCCGGCACATCCTGCGGATGCGGCTCCGTGACGAGCTTCACCGCATCTGCGTTGCCCTGCACCTGCTCGGGATTTTTGCAGCCGGGAATGACGGAAGTCACCGCAGGATGGCGAAGGCACCAGGCGAGCGCCCAGGCAGCCATGCCGACGCCTTCCGGCACTTCCTCCTCCGCGATCCGGCGAACCTCCTCCAGCCGCTGCCTCACCTGCCCGGCGTCCTGGCGATGGCGCACATCCGTCTCGCCGAATTCCGTGCCGGGCTTGTACTTGCCGCTCAGGAAGCCGCTCGCCAGCGGCACCCGCGCCAGCACGCCGAGATCCTGCTCCAGGCAGGAAGGGAATACCCGCTCCTCCGGCTTGCGGTCGAGCCGGTTGTACACGACCTGGATCGCCTGCGAGCCGACCTTCGAGGAGGCGGCCGTCTGATGCAGGTTGTCGTTGCTGCCGATGGACGTGCCCAGATGCCGGATCTTGCCGGCCTGCACCTGCTTGTCCAGCGCCGTCCACAGCTCGTCGCTGTCGAAGGCGGCATCGGGACCGGAGTGGAATTGGTACAGATCCACATAGTCCGTCTGCAGAGCCTTCAGCGACGCATCCAGCTGACGCACGACATCTTCCCCGGAAAATACGTCCGTACGCTTGAACCGCTCATGGAAATGATGGCCGAACTTCGTCGCGATGATCCAGTCCTCGCGTCTCCGCCTGCCGATGTAGTTTCCGATGAAAGCTTCCGACAGATGGTCTCCGTAACATTCGGCCGTGTCGATCAGGTTGATGCCGAGCTCGGCGCCCTTGTCCAAAATCGCGTCGACCTCGCCCTGCGCGAAATCCATGCCCCATTCCCCGCCGAACTGCCAGGTGCCGATGCCGACGACCGACACGTTCAGCTCCGTTTTGCCTAAACGGCGATACTTCATGTCCATCCCTCCTTATCCACAGATTACCTCCTGGAGAGATGCCCAAGCAACTTTCCCGGCCTGGCTTCCGGAATCTAGCCTGTCGGCCCGATTCATGCCGGTGTCCGCCTGCTGGCAATACTACAAAACCAACATATCCGCTAGGAATAATTATTTTTTCATTGACTTCTGTACCGTCCGGTCCGTATAGTAACGGCAGGAGGTGCGCCATGGCCGCCGCTTCAAAACGAAACGCCATTCTCCGCATCGCCTGCAAGGTGGTGCGCGAGCAAGGAGCCTCCAAGCTGACCTTGGACGCCGTCGCCCGCGAGGCGGGCATCAGCAAGGGAGGCCTCCTGTACCACTTCCCCACCAAGGAAGCGCTCATCCAGGCGACGCTGGACGATTTCCTGGACCGCTTCGAAACCCAGACGGAGGCCAGGGCTGTGGAAGGCTGCGGATCCCATCCATGGACGCATGCCTATCTGACCCAGAGCTTCCAGACAAGCTCCGAAGACCTGGAGACGAGCGCCGCCGTTCTGGCAGCCGCTTCCGGCAACCCCGCCCTGCTGGCTCCCATGAGGGAAAGGTACGAGGCTTGGCAGAGCCGGATCGTCTCCGAAAGCCGCTCCCCCGCCTTGGCTACGATCGCCCGGCTGGCTGCGGACGGACTGTTCTTCTGCGAGCTGTTCCATCTCGCCCCGCTGGAGCCTCGGCTCCGCTCCGAAGTGCTCGACGCGCTGCTTGAACTGGCGGATGCACCGTCGTCATCACCGGCACGGCAACGGCAAGGAGTTCCAACCGAATATCCCTGATTCGATCCGACCAACGGAAGTATCAATCCTCGCAGCTGAGGGATTGATTTTTTTGCGTTTCAGCCTATCTCATCCTGCAATTCCATCGTGCCCGGCGCCTGATTTCTCCATGCGCCGGCGCCGGAAGCCGCTTCGCCGGGCGGACTTGTTCCCCGGCAGGCCGTCCGTCTAGCGCTTCGGCGCCCCATTCCTTGCAGAAAGGAGCATCTCTCATGGCCATAGCCCCATCCGCCGCGAACAAAAGGGAAGCAAGGCGCAGCCGCGCCGAGTCCCGCTTGCTGCCGGCAGCCGTCTCGGCCGGCTCCGTCCTGGCCGTCCTCCTGCTCTGGTGGCTGTCCGGACGCTTCGGCTGGGTCAGTCCGCTGTTTCTGCCGCCGCCCGCCGACGTCTGGGCCGCCTTCGCGG
>NZ_CBRA020000138.1:0-6644 GCF_000469945.2 Paenibacillus sp. P22
GCCATATTAGAAGTATTTGAACGCTTCCTGGAAAATGTAGTACACGATCGTCGCGCCGCTGTACTCCGGCCCGCCGTCCGCTGCGAGAATATACATCTGGCTGAACGACTGGAACGWGCGGCTCCTTCCTTTGAACGTCATGGCGATCGCCAAGAAAAAAGTGGTTACCGCTTCCGTGGAGGACGACATCGAGCAGATCGCCGCCATCCTTGGCAAGAAGCAGATCAAAAAGCTGCCGGTCCACCGGGGCGGCGTCCTTGCGGGCATCATCAGCCGCGGCGACGTCATCCGGCAATCGTTTCAATCTCTTCTTTAACGAGCCGCTTTCAAGCCGAAAAAGAGCCCATGATGCCGGCCAGGCATCATGGGCTCTTTTTCGTTCTGCATTCCGCCGATCATTTCATCGCTTGATAGATGGCCTCCAGCAGCTCTCCGTTCATGTTCTGGCCGTACTCCCAGAACATGATGCCGCCGAGACCGCCGGATTTCACGTAATTTACTTTTCCCGTCAGCGATTCCGCATCGTCGTAGCTGAGGAAGCCGCCGCTGGAATTCGTCAAGTACGGGGCTCTTGCGGTGGAATCCCACTGGCGGGTCCAGCCGTTCTTGTTGATATAGCTCGCCTTGAGCTCATCATAGGTGTAATCGCCGGAGCCATGGGAGTAGAAGGCGCCTCCGGCGACGAGCTTCGCTGCCGGAGCGCCCTTGCCCTTCAGCAGCTTGATGGCGGAATCGACGCTGTAGCTGGCCATCGGGGAGTTGTAGAGAGCGGTATGATGGGTATTCGCGCCGTTCTGCAGGTCGTATGTCATGACGTTGAGGAAATCGAAGGAAGGGATGACCGCGGCGATATCGATGTTGCCGAGACCGTAATCGGAAGCGCCGACGGCGGCTGTAAGCTGGTATTTGTTGGCGGAGCGCCCATCGGCGGAGCTGGCCGAATCCAGAACCGAACGGAGCTTCTGGATGAACAAAGTATAGTTCGCGCGGTCGCCTGAGCCCGGATATTCCCAATCGATATCGATGCCGTCCAGCTTATTGGCCCGGATATAGGATACGGCGCTGTTGGCGAACGCCGTGCGGCTAGCTTCCGTAGCCGCTGCTGCCGGGAAGCTCGCGGAGCGGCCCCAGCCTCCGACGGAGACGAGAACCTTGAGATTCGGATTTTTGGATTTCAGCGAGACGAGCTGCGCCAGCTTGCCGGTATCCCCTCCGCTGACACCGGTAGAGGTCGCGTCGGCGAAGGCGTAGAACACATGCGTCAGCTTTTCGGCCGGCACGGTGCTGATGACGGGGAAATGCCAGTCGGCTACATACGCGCCGATGATTTTTCCGGCAGGGACAGGAGTGGCCGTCGGCGTCGGCGTTTTGGTCGGCGCCGGCGTCGGTGTCGGAGTGGCGCTAGGCTTAGGCGTAGCCGAAGGAGCAGGGGTTACCGTCGGAGTCGGCGTAGGGGATGCCGAGCAGACGGAGAGCGCTTTCCAGGCTCCCCATTCTCCGGCGAGATCCGGACGCTCGCCTTGCGTCCACCATTTGGCTTCATAGAGCGTGCCGGAGTAGACCGCCTTCTGCCCGACGGTATAGACGGATGACGAGCTCCAGGCAGCGACTCCGCTGCATGCATCCGCAGCGCTGGCTTTCTGGACGGCGGCGCCTTGCGGAAGGAGCGAAAAGGCGAGCAGCACGGCAAGCATCAAGACTCTCAGCGCGGAAGCGGCGATGCGGCGGTTCGATTTGAACATGAACGATACCTCCTGAAGGATAGGATGATAGGGGCGAAGCAAGAATGAGAGGGGATATCCGGCCTCCTTTTTTCGAATCTATTGAAAGCACTTTCATTATCAATGAAAGTGTTTATCGATAAAAGGGGAAAATTGGATGAAAACAGGGAGAAATTTCTAGCGAATAGGAATAGAGTACCTTAAGAGGATAAGGAGAGAGGAATTTACATGGCGGGATAGGGTCGGATTACATCTCTATCTCGATAAAAACAAGGTCGAATGGCCCTCCGGATCGGGAAGAGTCGAATTATGAAAGACTTCTAATAATCCAAAGGGAGGAGTTCGACAAAAAACTACGAATATTAACCAATAGCAAACAGGCTTGAAACAAATAAATGCCGAATTTTCGCTAAGAAAAACGGGGGAACCACTCGGGGTGAATGAATTCTGCAAGAGAGAATTCTAGGGAACCTTCTACCGAACCCATCAGCTAACTTCGTAGGCACCGGAGGGAGAACCATCAGTGAAGAAAGTCATCATGTCCATTACCGCTTTCATTCTTATTGCCGTGTTCGCATCATCCAGCGTATTCGCGAGCACCGAATTGAAGTCATCCATCGGCAAGGTTCTCGGCACTCCCTACAAGTATGGGGGCACGACTACGGCAGGATTCGACTGCTCGGGATTCGTCCGCTATATTTTCGGCCAGTTCGACGTGAAGCTGCCACGCTCCTCCCAGTCCCAGGCCAAGGCCGGCACGAAGGTGGACAAGGATGATCTTCGTCCGGGGGATCTCGTCTTCTTCAACACCAGCGGCCGCGGCATCTCGCATGCCGGCATCTATGTCGGAGACGGCAAGTTCGCCCACTCCTCGAGCAAGGGCGTCCGGTATACGGATCTGGACGATGCCTACTATGCCAAGCGCTACGTTACGGCGCGCCGCGTCGCAACGGGCGAGGATTACAGCAAGATGGTGAGCGAAGAGGAAGAAACGGCCGACGACGCCGGGGAATGACGGACGGCTCCAGAAGGATGAAGAGAGACAGGCGGCATGAGCCGCCTGTCTCTCTTTTTTTGTCCAGTCGGCTGCAGTTCAGCAGCACAACCAAAAAGAAGCCTTCCCGCCGGGGAAGGCTTCTTTTTGGGTTTCAGCTTGAAGGCTCTTCCTTCGGCACATGCTTGAAGATCTCGCCGGATTCCATGAGATCGATGACCCGGTCCAGCCACAAATAATAGTCGATCGCCTGGCGGATCTTCTCCAGATCGCCGCCGATCAGGGCGTGCAGGGCTTCCGAGCCGCCGCTCTCGGCCAGCTTGTCCAGCTCCGCCTTGGAGCGGCGAAGCGCCATCAGGTTGAGCTCCACGGCCTTTCTCCACTTCAGGACAAAAAAATCGGCGAACGTCTGGTGCCAGTCCCGCTCGACTTCATACAAGTCCTTCCGCGAACCCTTTTCCCATACCTTGTTCACCATATTCAAATCAACCAGCGTGCGGATGCCGGTGCTCATGCTCGTTTTGCTCATTTCCATCGCTTGGCCCATCTCGTCGAGATTCATCGGCTTGTCCTGGAAAAACATCAGCCCATACAGCAGTCCTGTAGATTGCGTAATGCCGTACAGGTCCATGTTCTTGCCGATGGACTCGATCACGCGCTTGCGCGCCTTCTGGATTGCCTGCTCCTGCGCGGCCTCCAAGCCGGCGAAATCATTGGTCATCATGTCCGCTCCTTCATCGCCTTCTCGGCTGACAAAGTAATTGTAAGAAACAATCCCGGCAATGTAAAGCGCTTAATGAACGAGTATATGAGAGGATACGGGAGCATTTGGCATATAAACTATATACAGAAAAAACCGTACGTACTTATTATACGGATAAAACGGTTGACGGTGTCATAAATTGTTCGATAGACTAGTTCGAGTGAGCGTTGGCCGCAAGCGAGGCCATGAGGAGGTGAAGCGCTTGTCGATCATTGAAGTCACGGATGTGACGAAAATATTCGGCGAGGATCCAAAACGAATTCTGCCGCTTCTGAAGGAAGGGTGGAGCAAGGACAGGATCTTTAAAGAAACGAGGCATACGGTTGGGGTCAACCGGGTTCAGTTTGCCGTCGAGCCGGGAGAAATCTTTGTCATCATGGGATTGTCCGGCAGCGGGAAATCGACTCTCGTGCGTCTGCTGAATAGGCTTATCGAGCCGACAGGAGGCGCCATCCGCATCGCGGGACAGGATATTACCCGCCTGAATGCGGAGCAGCTGAGGAAGGTGCGCCAGAAAAAGATCAGCATGGTCTTCCAGAAATTCGCGCTGTTCCCGCATCGGACGCTGCTTGAGAACGTGGAATACGGGCTTGAGGTCCAGAAGGTGCCCAAAAAGGAAAGAGAACCGAAAGCAAGGGAAGCCTTGCGGCTCGTCGGACTGGAAGAAAGGGCGGACAGTTATCCCGAGCAGCTGAGCGGCGGCATGCAGCAGCGGGTCGGACTGGCAAGGGCGCTGGCGAACGACCCTGAGATCCTGCTCATGGACGAAGCGTTCAGCGCGCTCGATCCGCTCATCCGCAAGGATATGCAGGACGAGCTGCTGGAGCTGCAGGAGAAAATGAAAAAAACGATCGTGTTCATTACGCATGATTTGGATGAGGCGCTGCGGATCGGAGACCGCATCGCGCTCATGAAGGACGGAGCGATCGTGCAGATCGGCACGCCGGAAGAAATCATGGTCAATCCTGCCAATGAATATGTGGAGCGGTTCGTCGAGGACGTGGATTTGTCCAAGGTGCTGACCGCCTCCCATGTGATGCGGCGTCCCGAGACGATCGGTCTCGACCGCGGCGCCAGGGTCGCCCTGCAGCTGATGCGCGAGAGCGGCATCTCCAATCTGTTCGTGACGGACCGCAGCCGCAAGCTGATCGGCGTCCTCACCGCCGACGACGCGTCGGAGGCGGTGAAGCGCGGACAGCCGCTGGAGGAGATCGTCATCCGGGATACTCCGGTCGTCGCTCCGGAGATGCTGCTCCACGAGCTGTTCGATATATGCGGCACCAGCAAGTATCCGGTCGCCGTCGTGAACGAGGCGGGACGCATCGTCGGCGTCATCGTGCGCGGAGCCGTGCTCGGAGCGCTTGCCGGACATGTCGCGAATCGGGAGGTGAGCGTGGATGCTGCCGAAACTACCGCTTGATAAATGGGTGGACCGCATGGTCGATTCCATCGAGGAGAACTTGAATTTCCTGTTCGATCCGATTTCGGCCGCAATCGAAGGCGTCGTGGACTTTTTCTCTTATCTGCTCCATCTTCCGCCTGCGATCGTGCTGATCGTTCTGTTTGCGGCGCTGGCCTGGTGGATCATGCGCTGGCCGATGGCGCTGTTCACGTTCGTCGGCTTGTTCCTGATCGACAATCTCGGTTATTGGGACCATACGATGGATACGCTGGCGCTCGTGCTGACATCGGCGATCGTCAGCATCGTGCTCGGCGTGCCGATCGGAATCGCCTGCGCCCGCAACAACCGCACGCAGAGCATCGTGACGCCCATCCTTGATTTCATGCAGACGATGCCGGCGTTCGTCTACCTGATCCCGGCCGTGACGTTTTTCAATCTGGGCGTTGTGCCCGGCGTCATCGCCTCGGTCATTTTTGCGGTGCCGCCGACGATCCGCCTGACGAATCTCGGCATACGCCAGGTGCCGGCCGACCTGGTGGAGGCGGCCGATTCCTTCGGCTCCACCCCTTCCCAGAAGCTGTTCAAGGTGCAGCTGCCGCTCGCGGTGCCATCGATCATGGCAGGCATCAACCAGACGCTCATGCTCGCCCTGTCCATGGTTGTCATCGCTTCCCTGATCGGGGCGCAGGGCATCGGAGCGGATGTATACCGCGCCGTCAGCCAAATCAAGACGGGCAAAGGCTTCGAAGCCGGCCTGGCCATCGTCATACTGGCGATCTTCCTGGATCGGCTGACGCAGCATCTCGTCAAAGGAAAAAAACATGCGGACAGGAGAGGATAGATTTTGATTCGGAATTCTTGGAAAATGGTTGGGGTACTCGGACTTGCAGGAGCCATCGCGCTTGGAGGCTGTTCTTCGAACAGCAATGACAATGGAACGGCTTCCGGGGGAAGCGGGGCGTCTGTCGGCAAGGCTGTCGGCCATAAAATCATCGGCATCGATCCCGGCGCCGGCCTGATGGCTGCCGCCAACCGTGCTGTCGAGGACTACGGCCTGTCGGACTGGACGCTGGTCGAAGGCTCCGGAGCGGCGATGACCGTAGCGCTCGACAAGGCGATCAAAAAGAAGGAGCCGATCATCGTCACCGGCTGGACGCCTCACTGGATGTTCGCGAAGTATGATCTGAAATATCTGGACGATCCCAAAAAATCGTTCGGGGAAGACGAGGAAATCCATACGATCGTCCGCGGCGGACTGAAGCAGGATGCGCCGTCGGCTTATGATTTCCTCGACCGCTTCGAATGGACGGATGCCGACATGGCCAAAGTGATGGTGGCCATTCAGGAAGGCGCCGATCCCGCTGCCGCCGCCGCCGATTGGGCGAAGGACAATGCCGGCTTGATCGACGGCTGGGTGGACGGCATCGAGAAGGTGTCCGGCAAGCCGTTCAAGCTCGCCTACGTAGCCTGGGATTCCGAGATCGCCAGCACGAACGTGGTGGCATGGGTGCTGGAGAACCGCCTCGGCTACAAGACGGAGCTGCTGCAGGTGGAAGCCGGTCCGATGTGGGCGGGAGTGGCGAACGGCGACGCGGACGCGATCGTCGCGGCTTGGCTGCCGATTACGCACAAGAMTATGAGGAAAGGCCGCAAATTCCAGGAGAAGATTCTGCGTCTGGCCAAGGACGGGAGGAAGCTGTGGCTGGAAGCGACCTATATGCCGATTATCGGAGCCGACGGCGGCGTGAAGGCCGTCTTGAAGGT
>NZ_CBRA020000139.1:0-23576 GCF_000469945.2 Paenibacillus sp. P22
GCGCCGTTTGGCGGCCGCATAGGCTGCCGCCGCCAGAGGCAGCGCCGCCGGCAGCAGGAGCAGCCTGAGCAGCGGATGCCTGCGGGGGGCTGGAGCGCTTTTGACTTCAGACGCGGCTTCCATGCCGCCATCCGCCCCCCCTCCGTCCCCCGTTTCCCGGATATCGGCGACATCGTCCTGCTTTCCGGGCCGATGCCGTTGACCGTTCTCGTTTCCGGCCTTGCTTTCCTTCATATGCCCGTCTTCCTCCCGCACCGAATCTCTCTGTTCCCAGTATAGTCGGAAAGCTATCTGCTTAATCCTCGAACAACCGTTCATCGGCGACAGGCCGGAGACGGGCGGCGGAAGCTTGATGCCGGGCCCAACACTCCCGCTGATGCGATTTGCCGAAAGCCGGCAGACATACTATGCTAAAGGAAGCTGCAGCGCTGCGAACAGCCTGCTTTCGAAGCCATTCCATTCTCGAGGAGGGACAACCATGTGCGGACGTTATACGCTGACCGTCACGCTCGAAGAGCTCATGCTCCGATTTTTGATCGGGGAAACGACGATCCCGCAGCTGGAGCCCCGCTACAACGTCGCCCCAGGCCAGATGGTCATGGCCGTCGTCAGCGACGGCAAGCGCAACCGGCTGGGCGAGCTGAAGTGGGGACTGGTCCCGCCTTGGGCCGACGATCCGAAAATCGGCAGCCGCATGCTCAACGCCAGAGCCGAAACGGCCGCCGCCAAACCGGCGTTCCGGGATGCGCTTCGCCGCAAGCGCTGCCTCATTCCTGCCGACGGCTTCTACGAGTGGCAGCGCACGGAATCGGGCAAGCAGCCGATGCGAATTACGCTCCGCAGCCGGGAGCCCTTTGCCATGGCCGGCCTCTATGAGACGTGGGTGTCGCCGGCCGGTGAACGATTGTCCACCTGTACGGTGCTTACGACGTCTCCGAACGGGCTGATGGCCTCCATTCACGACCGGATGCCGGTCATCCTTCGGCGGGAGGACGAGCCTCTGTGGCTTGACCGCGGCGTCCAGGATGCGGCCCGCCTGTCGCCGCTGCTCGTCCCCTATCCGGAGGAAGAGATGGCCGCCTATCCGGTCGGCGCGGGCGTCGGCAGCGTCAAGAACGACACGCGCGACTGCATCGAGCCGCTGGTGGATTGAACTCGAAAAGCCTTTCGGACATCCGAAAGGCTTTTCGCTTTTCGAGAGCTTCCATGACAGCTCTCAAGGATACTCCCCGGCTGCCGGCTCCGTCAGCCGCCCTTCACCTTCCGTTGCTGCCCGCCGCAGCGTCATGCCGGCTTGGCTGCCGCGAGCACGAATCGATGGCAGGTGACATCCAGCCAGCCCCGCCTTTCGATTTCATCATGGATTTCTTTCAGCGCATCGCGGTGCGTGGATGGAGAGAAGCCAACGACCTGCCATTCGATTATAGTCAAATAGCAGACGACAGCCCCGATATCGTAAAATCGGGTGTGCGTGAGAACCTCGTCCTGCCAGAGCAGCTGCAAGCCCGCCGCTTCCAGCTCGCCTCGTGTCCGGTCCAGCGTCCAGTCCGCGTGGGCCGGCGGCGCCTGCCCGAGGCGCTCGTTGAACTCGCGGTCGTTGCTGCCGCCTACCTGTTGGGTGATGAATATGCCTCCGGGCTTCAACAAGCGATGGAGCTCGGCAGCGCAGTACGACTCATGCCGGTTGATGATCAAGTCGAACGATTCATCTCCATAGGGGAGGTCCTCGTCGCTCTCGATGCAGGCCACTTGCACGCCTTCCTCTTCCAGCCGCCGGCGCGCGACCTCCACATTGGGCAGATGGCCTTCCGTCGCCCGGGTATCGGGAGGCAGCGGCTTCAGCCGCTGCAGGAACTCCCCTCCGCCCGTGCCCATGTCGAGCATGGAGGAAGCGGCTCTTTTATAAGGCTCCAGCAGATTGCGGTAACTCCATGGAAGAGGATATTCGATCATGCGGCCGGTTGCGGTCAAATATCCGAAGTCCCAGCCTGAGAAGGCTTCGCCGGAATCTTGCAGGCTTTCGTCGAAGTCCATCCTCAGCCTGCCGCCGAATCGGGCTTCCTCCCTGCTGCCGGTCATGCCTCCACCCATCGCTTGAAAATCATCACAATTCCCGTCGAAGCGCCCTCGTAACGGCTCGTATCGAAGGATGAGGCCAGCTCCCACCCTTCGGCTCCAAGCAGGTTCAGCCGTCCGTCGAGATCTTCGATGTTGATTTTCGTGCCTGTCCAGCCTCCGAATTGATGCTTGAGCGTTTTATATTCCCAGCGTCCCATTTTCATCATCCTTTCGATCGTCAATGATGTGTCAGCAGCTTCCTCATACGAACGGCCGCGATCGGCGTTCCATCCGGTCCCTCCATCCTGCGGATGTCCCAAGGCATCCAGCCTGCGCCGGCAAAGAACAACAGAGCCTTGCCATTCGGACCGTGGCAGGTCAGATGAAGCTCCCGCACCCGCTCCGCGGCTGCCGCTTCCATCGCTTCCAGGAGAGCTGCGGCGGCTCCCTTGCCGCGGTAATCCGGACTGACGATGACATTGCCGAGCCAGAGCTTGCCTTCCGACTCGTACAGATTCGCATATGCGGCAGGCGTCCCGTCCGCGGCTTCGGTCAGCAGCGTCGGATGGATGTCTTCAGCCGCAGCCGCCTCCAGCTCGTCGGCACGCAATGGATATCCGCCCTTAGGGAACATATAAAACGCCTCGCTGCGGCTCGCCGGCCATGCGGAAACAACGGAGAAGTCCCCGCTGTCCGCCTTCCTCGGGACATAACGGCGGAGCGTGCAGTCGAAGCGTTCCACACCAGGATATTTCTCTCCCAGGCTGCGGATATCGAAGCCGAGCTTCCGGTAAAATTCAACCGCATCGGCGTCGGTCTCGGCCCGCAAAACGCCATTCCTCGCCGCCTGCAGACAGCGGGATACCAGCCGCCTGCCCGCCCCGCCTCCCCTCAGCTCCGGACTCACCGCAAGATGCAGCAGCACGGCGTCGCGATGGGAAGGCGCCCGATAACCGGCAATGCCGATCAGCCTGCCGCCCTCGCCGAGGCCGGCCAAGTGAAGCTCCCGATCCTCGCGGTACTGCTGCAGGACACGATGCGGCCTCTCCGCGTCGCCTCCTGCGTACATGCACTGGGCCAGGAGCCGGGCGGGCTCATCGACATCCGGCAGTCCCAGTGGATCCATCCATTCATGCAGAGATCCGCTCACGGCATCTTCTCCTCTCCAAACAAGCGCTCATAGGACCATAGTCGATGTCCGCTACTCGTTCTCCGTCTCTTCTATTCGGCTTAGAGCGGCTTCTTCCTTCGGGACAAGACGGATAAAGCCGATTTTGGTATGCTGTAGAAAGATGCTTCAACTGAGAAAGGCGGCCTCGACAACGATGCTGAATTCGATCGAACTGCGCAGCGCCGTGCCTGCGGATGCCTCGTCCCTGGCGGAATTGCTGCTGGAGCTGACCGGGACGGATACCGATCCGGCGGCTCTGGCGGAGCGGCTGGACCGCATGGCCGGCAACGACAGCATCCGGGTAGCCGTTGCCTCCGACGGAGAGCGGCTCGTCGGCACGGCGATGGGCATCCTCTGCCCCGATCTCGTCGGCGGCCTCCGCCCCTATTTGCTGATCGAGAACGTCGTTGTATCGGCCCATTGCCGGGGAGGCGGCGTCGGAAGAAAGCTGATGGCGGATCTGGAAAGCTTCGCCAACGCGCATCAATGCACGTACATGATTCTCGTATCCGGCGCCCACCGCAGCGAAGCGCATGCCTTCTATGAATCGGTCGGATTCCGCCGCGAAGCCGGCTTCAAGAAGAAGCTGCGTCCGCTTGCCTGATGCAGGCTTGCGGCAGAAGCGGCCTTGACCGCCTTCCCTGCAGGCAGACAAGGCAAAAGAAAAGGCAGAAGCCCGCCTCTTCCGGCGGGCTTCTGTTCGTTGTTGAGCGTTCCGCATTCAGAGTCCGGCTCCGCTCTCAAGCCGAATGGCCTGCCGCTGCCTGTGCTTGCGGCAGTTGCGCTCCAATATCTTTCTTTTCTTTTCCGCACATGAAAAGAAAGTTACGCCTTCACCGCATTCAGCCAGGCCTCGGCGATCAGCGCGTTGCCCGCCGGGGAAGGATGGACGCCGTCCGGGGCCCAGTATTCCGGTCCTGTCGCGGCCGCCGCTTGGGCGAACAGGCCGTCGAGCGGTACATAAAGGGCCTTGTATTCTCCTGCAAGCTCGCGCACGGCCTGGATCTTAGGATCCAGATCCTCGCGCCACGCCTTCTGTCCCTCATTTACCGGCAGCACGAACGGCTCCACCAGAATGAGCTTCGGAGCGTTCTTCTCCAGCGCTCGTTCCAGGATGGAACGATACGTGTCCCGGTATTCTTCCGCGCTCAGCGGCACGCCGCTGTCGAAGCGTCTCCAAGTATCGTTGATGCCGATATAGACCGACAGCCAGGACGGGCGCAGCTCCAGGCAGTCCTCCTCCCACCGGCCGGCGAGGTCGACGACGCGATCTCCCCCGACGCCTCTGTTGAGGAACTTCACGTCCTTGGTCGGGTGCTTTCTTCCGAACTGCGCTGCTGCCATCAGAGCATAACCGGAACCGAGGCTGTCTCCCTGGCTGCGGTCACGTCCGGCGTCGGTAATGCTGTCGCCCTGAAACAAAACGACGGCTCCATCTTCAATATATGTCATGTATGTACACCTCCACCGCCCATTATACACCTTGACGCGCAATATGGAGACGCATTCATAGGTTGACCATCAAGATGAAAATCAAATCAAAAGGCGGCCCCCGGAACCGAAGCCGCCCTTCTATCCATCCTTGTGCCAATGCAGCGTCCAGCCCTAGAGGAGCGCCGGCTCAGCCCTGCGCGAGCCCGAGCAGATGGACCAGGCCGAAACCGATCGCCGTCAGCAGCACCGAGCCGGCAAGCCCCGCCGCGAAGGCCTTTGGTCCAAGCCGCCTGAACATCTTGACGTCTACGCCCAGTCCGAGCCCCGCCATCGCCATGGCGATCAGCAGGTAAGCCGCCGTGACAAGAGCGGAAGCGGCTTCCTCCGGAACCAATCCTGTCGTATGGATGGCGCTGACGGCCAGAAATCCGAAAATAAACCATGGTATCGCAACGGGCGTTTTTGTCGCCGTTCCGTCTATGCCGCTCTTGCGGCTTTTCCTGACCGACCACATGCCGAGCAGCAGCGCGACCGGAACCAGCATCGCCACGCGGGCAAGCTTGACGACGACAGCCATGTCGACCGCCTCGCGTCCGCCCGGAGCTGCAGCGGCCAGCACATGGGCGACCTCGTGCAGCGTCGAGCCGGAGAAGATTCCGTATCCTGAAGCGCTCATTCCAAGCACCGGATAGAGCAGCGTGTAGAGCAGCGTAAAGATGGTGCCGAGAATTGCGACGACGGCTGCAGCCGCAGCCGTCTCCTCCTCCTTGGCCTTGAGCTGCGGCGATATGGCCGCGACTGCCGCCGCGCCGCAGATAGCGGTTCCGCAGGCGGTGAGCAGTCCCAGATTCCGGCTCGTGCCCAGACGTGAAGCGATCCAGGCTACGAATGGAATCGTCACCGCGATATGGATGATGTCGATCGCGAGCACCCGGGGGCCGGCCGACACGATGTCGCCGAGATTCAGCCTCATGCCGAGCAGGACGATGCCCGCCCGCAGCAGCGTCTTCGAGGCGAACGAGATGCCCGCCCCTGCCGCCGCCGGCACTCCTCCCGCAAAATGCCGGTAGGCCATGCCAAGCACGATAGCCAGCACCAGCGGACCGAATACCTGGAATCCCGGCAGCTCGACGATCATTTTCGCCGCAGCCGCCAGCGTAGCCGTCAGGAAAAGCCCGAAGGCGAACCCCTTGTTTCCGGGCAGCTGCTTGAATGCCGCCTGTATCTGTACCTGAACCTGTGTCAAACCGTTCACCTTCCGTCCTGTTGTTGACTTCACTATAGGACAGTCGGGGAGAGATGTGAAATTCAGATCCTCTATGCCAGTCATCAGGAATGCTTATGCGAGCTCTTCAAGCACAAAAAAAACGCTGAATGCCGGGTGTTCCGCCCGAAATTCAACGCTTTTCCCTTGCCGCTGCCGGCCAAAATTCGCTCGTGTCTATATTCCCAACGCCCAAGCGGCATCCATGCAATGACGGAGCGGATTGCCGGAAGGTACGGGCGCTTCGTCCCGATCAGCGAAACATTCCCCATAGCTTGATGAGGTGGAACGTATTGTTCGGATCGATCTTGAGGCTCAGCACGAACTGCACCAGCTGCTCCTCCTGAGTATCCGTCAGCTTTTCCTGCAGGATGCTGGCACCGTTGCGGACCAGCTTTTTCACTTTGGCGCGGTCGGCCAGATCGTACTTCGTAATTCCGTTCACAAGCAGCTTGATGCGATCCTTCACTGCCGGATTTTTCAGCTTCAGCTTGACTCGTTCCACGAATTCGGGCCGTATCCCGTACTTTACGTAGCTCATGCAGCCAGGCACCTCCATCGATTTGGTCGGGCAACATCCCAAAACCACCGATGTTATCCTATGCCGGGCCCATCCGAGAGTTTCCTGACATAGCCGAAATATGCGCACGGGAGGCAAAAACGCCCCGCAGCCGGCAAGCAGCTGCGGGGCAGGACCCGGATGGGACAAGAATGGCATGGCACCGATGTCGATGTTCCGCCCTAGAGCTGCATCATGAAACATCGGATCCTTGGCAGCTGCTGCTTCAAGGACGAAAACGCCAAGACTCAATCGAGCTGGGCTCCCTGGAAAATCGGATCCTTGGCAAGCATCGCACGCATGTCGGCATAGGCCGGCGCAGTCCAGAAATCAGGCTCGGCGGCGATGTCGGCCGCATCGTCCCGCGCGGCCTCCAGCACGGCGAAGTCAGCGGCCATATCGGCCAGCTTGAAGTCCGGCAGGCCGCTCTGCTTCGTGCCGAAGAAATCGCCGGGACCTCTCAGCTCCAGATCCCGCCGCGCCACCTCGAAGCCGTCGTCGGTCTCCTGCATGACGGCCATCCGCTCGCGGCCGGTCTCGGTCTTCGGATCCGCGACGAGCACGCAGAAAGAGGCATGGGCTCCGCGCCCTACCCGGCCGCGCAGCTGATGCAGCTGCGAGAGGCCGAAGCGCTCCGCATCCATGATGATCATCAGCGTCGCGTTGGGAACGTCGACACCGACCTCCACGACCGTCGTCGCGACGAGCACCTGCAGCTCGTTCTCGCCGAACGCCCGCATGACCTCATCCTTCTCGGCCGTAGTCATCCTGCCATGCAGCAGGCCGACCTTCAAATCCGGGAAAGCCTGCTGCAGCTGCACGAACTGATCGATCGCATTCTGCACGTCCAGCTTCTCCGATTCCTCGATGAGCGGACAGATGACATAAGCCTGCCGTCCCTCCGCCGTCTCCCTGCGGATGAAGCCGAACACCCGGTCCATCATGGCATGCTTGACCCAATAGGTCTTGATCGGAATGCGGCCCTTCGGGCGTTCCTTGATCGTGGACACGTCCATGTCGCCGAACGCCGTTATGGCGAGCGTGCGCGGAATCGGCGTCGCCGTCATCGTCAGCACATCCGGACTCGGCCCCTTGCGCCTGAGCACGCTGCGCTGATTGACTCCGAACCGATGCTGCTCATCCGTGACGACGAGCCCAAGCGAGCGGAAGACGACGTCGTCCTGAATCAGCGCATGCGTCCCGATCAGCACGTCGATGAGCCCCATCTGCAGCCCGGCGAGCAGATCGCGGCGCTTGCGCTCCCCTACGCTGCCGGTAAGCAGCCCGGTCTGGACGCCTGCCGATTCGTAAAGCCTCGTCAGAGACCTCATATGCTGCTCCGCCAATATTTCCGTCGGCACCATGAGCGCTCCCTGATGCCCGGCCTTGACGGCCGCAAGCAAAGCGATGGCGGCGACGACCGTCTTGCCCGCGCCGACGTCGCCCTGCAGCAGCCGGTTCATCGCATGGGGCTGGCGCATGTCGGCAAGAATCTCATTGACGACCTTCTTCTGGGCATCCGTCAGCTCGAACGGCAGCGATGCCGCGAACTGACGGATGACCTCCGGATCGACCCGGTGGACGATGCCGTCCGCGCGGCGGCGGTTCAGCATCCGGTATGCCTGCAGCTTGAGCTGGAAGAAGAACAGCTCCTCGTAGACGAGCCTTCTGCGCGCTCCCTGCCCATCCTTCGGATGCTCGGGATGATGGATATGCAGCACCGCTTCGGCTCTCGGCATGAGCTTGTACTTCGCCACGAGCCTCTCCGGGAGGTTCTCCTCCAGAAGGCTGCCGTATTGAGCCAGCGCTTGTCCGATCGTCTTGCGCATCCATGCCTGCGTTATCCCGCCTCCGACCGAATAGACCGGCTGCAGAGTGCCTGTTTTGGCGACTCCCTTGTCGGGAAATTCCGAATCGGTCACCGTCAGCTGCATCCGGCGGGCATCCCATTTGCCCGTGAGCGTAATTTCACGGCTCAGCGTCAGCTGGTCCTTGAGGAACATCCGGTTGAACCAGACGGCCGTCACCAGCTGCCCGTCCACCTCGGCCTTGCAGGTGATGCGGGCTTTTCCCTTGCCGAAGCGGGCGACCATCGGCAGCCCCCGGATGACGCCCTGAACGGTGATCTTCTCGCCGTCCTTCGCCTCTCCCAGGGAACGGAGACGATAATCCTCGTAGCGGAAAGGAAAATAGTTCAACAGATCGGCTGCCGTATAGATGCCAAAGGCGTGAAGCTCCTGCTCCTTCGGAGCGCTCACGCCTTTGATCTGCCTCAGCGGAATTTCTTCCAGCCGGGCAAGAGAATTATGGGTCATGCTCTCTGCATGAACACCGCTGCGGTACCTGGGCCTACATGGGCGCCGATGACAGGACCGAGCGTTGTGGTGGTCGTATGGCGGATCTGGAACGAAGCGTTGATCGCTTCATACAGATCGAGTGCGGAGCCTCTTTGGTATCCCCAGGCGAAGTGGACCGCCACAGGATCGTCGCCGAATTGTTCCTTCAGCAGGTCAACGACGCGCTGAACGGCTTTTTTGGTGCCTCGAACCTTGTCCACAGGCGTGATGGAGCCTTCGTCATCGATGGACAGGATCGGCTTGATATTGAGAATGGATCCGAAAAATGCCGAGGCTTTGCCGATCCGTCCGCCTTTTTGAAGGTATTCCAGCGTATCCACGAGGAAATAAAGCCCTGTCTCCTTGCGCATCCGGTACACTTCGTCCAGAATCTCCTCCTTGGACGCGCCGGCCTCGGCCATCTCGGCAGCCTTCACGACCAGCATGCCGTTGCCGTAGGAAGCCGACTTGGAGTCGACGGCCGTAATGTCGGCCTCTCTCTCGATCAGCGATTGAGCAAGCAGAGCGGATTGGAAGGTGCCGCTGAACTGGGAGGACAGATGGATGGAGATGATCGGCGCATCCGGAGATTCATCCAGAATCCTCTCGTATACGGCCATGAATTCGGACGGGGAAGGCTGCGATGTCGTCGGCAGCCCGCTGAATTTCTCCAGCTTCTCGTAGAATTCATCGGCCTGGAGCGTTACGGAATCCAGGTAGGATTCCGTTCCAAAGAGCACCTGCAGCGGCACCATCTCGATGTTCAGCCGCTCCCGGACTTCGCGAGGAATATCCGCTGTACTGTCGGTTACTATCCGAACCTTCGTCGTCATTTACGTCAACCTCCACGGACTGCTGCTGTTGAGCTGGAGGACGATTCCGTTGCAACCTTCCTCCAGCCGGTATCCCCGTTATTCCAGGGCAAACAAATAAGGGTAAAGCGGTTGTCCGCCTTCATGCACTTCAAGCTCGACATCCGGATGGGCATCGGCGATCCAGGCCGCCAGCTCCTCCGTGCCTTCTTCCGTGGAGCCTTCTCCCGTCAGGATGGTCAGCAGGTCGCCGCCATCCGCCAGCAGGCGTCCGACAAGCCCCTTGCAGGACTCCAGGAGCGACGGCTCCGAGACGACGATCGCCTTCTCGAAGATGCCGATGTAATCGCCCTCGCGGACTTCCACGCCGTCGATCTCGGTGTTGCGGACAGCTTGCGTGACGCTCCCCGACCGTACGGCCTTGGCCGCGCCGGCCATCAGGGCGTTGTTGCGCTCCGGCGTTTCGTTCTCCTTGAAAGCGAGCACCGCCGCGAGGCCTTGCGGCACCGTACGGGTCGGAATGACGCTGACGCTGCGGCCGGACAGCTCGGCTGCCTGCTCCGCGGCGAGAATGATGTTGCTGTTGTTCGGGAGCAGGTAAATATGCTCGGCCGGCAGCGCTTCGATCGCGTTGACGAAATCCTCGGTGCTCGGATTCATCGTCTGTCCCCCGGACAGCACGACATCGACGTTGTTGTCGAGAAAGATGCCGGAGATGCCGTCTCCGATCGCGACGGCGATAATGCCGTAAGGAGCCCATTCATGAACGGATTCCGGAGGCGTCTGCAGAGCGGAAGCCGATCCCGCCAGCACTTCCGCCACGGCAAGCGCCTCGTCCGAAGCCATGTCCAGACCGCGCACCGCTTCGTTGAAAGCATCCTCGCCGAGCAGCTCCCGGTGCTGCTCCCTCATGTTGAGGATATGGAAATCCGTCAGCTCGCCGTATGGAAGGGACAGATTCAGCACATCTCCTGGGCGGCGGGAGTGGACGTGGACCTTGATAAGGTCGTCTTCGGCGATGACCAGAATGGAGTCGCCGTCCTTCGCCAGCTGCTGCCGATAGCCTTCTTCATCGAAGGCCGGAGCTCCCGGCAGCGCAAGCTTGGGCTTGATGAAGAATTCCATGTCGTAGAAAAATTCGATCTCGCTTGTCGAAAGCCGTGCCTGGGCTTTGGCTCCAGGGCGGCTTGCCGGCTGCTGACTTGCAGAATAGACCGGCAGGGGATCGGAGGAGCGGCCATGCTCGCGGAAGGCCTCGACCGGGGCGGCTTCCGAAAGAACAGGCAGCCGGTTCTCGACAAAGTAGGCCAAAAAGCCCTCGTAGATGAGCACCAGCCCTTGGCCGCCGGAATCGACGACGCCGACCTGCTTCAGCACCGGAAGCATCTCCTGCGTGCGCCGCAGCGTCTCTTCGGCCTGAGACAGCACCTCCCTCATCAGGGATTCCATGTCGTCCGTGCGGCGGGCTGCCGTCTGGGCATGGCGGGCCGTCTCCCTGGCGACGGTCAGGATCGTGCCTTCGACCGGCTTCACGACAGCCTTGTAGGCCATGTCCACTCCTTGCTGCAGGGCGGCGGCGAATTGCACCGGCCCTGCCTCGTCCAGGCCGGCCAGCGCTTTTGCGGTTCCGCGGAAAAGCTGGGACAGAATGACCCCGGAATTGCCTCGGGCGCCCATCAGCAGGCCTTTGGACAAAGCCTCGGCCGTACGGCCCACCGAGTCCGATTTCTTATTCTGCAGCTCCCGCACTCCGGAAGCCATCGTCAAGTTCATATTCGTACCCGTATCGCCGTCGGGAACGGGGAATACATTCAAAGCGTTGACGCGTTCCGCGCCCCGCTGCAAATTCTCCGCACCGAGCAAAACCATACCGGCGAAGTCCGAACCGTTAATAAAGCGCTTTCCCAAGCAAAATTTCCCCTTCCACTAACTGATGACCCGCACGCCCTGGACAAAAATATGGACATGGTCTACCCTCAGGCCGATCACTTCGTTCAGCACGTATTTGACTTTGGTCTGGATATTATGGGCGACCTCGGAAATCCGGGTGCCGTAGCTTACAATGATATGCAAGTCGATATGAAATTCTTCGTTTTCGCGCCGCACTTCCAACCCGCGGGAAAGGTTGTCCCTCTTGAGCAGCTCGGCGATGCCGTCCTTGAGCTGCTTGCGCGAGGCCATGCCGACAAGCCCGTAGCATTCGAGCGCCGCAGATCCCGCAATGACGGCGATGACATCGTCAGTTACAAAAATTTTACCTAATTCGGTCGATAGCTGCATGGGCATGGCAGGTTACACACTCCTTCGTATCGGGCAGAACTTGGCAAGCTGCACGCCCTACTATTCCCTGGGAACAAGGACTGACATCCATTGTACTATATTTCAGCCCGTTTATGAAGCCTGAAACGCTCTTCCCTTCGTTTTTCTCGCAAATGCGCCTGCTCTTGCCCCTTGCGGCGCCGCGTCCCGCCTGCCAAACGATGGTTGATCAAGAGCCTATTGTATGTTAAGATATCCAAGTATGTTTTCATGCGGACTTTGTTGTTCGCATAGGGCGACCTGCAAGCTGTAAAGGAGGTGTATCGCATGTCTCGCAAATGTTTCGTAACCGGCAAAGCTCCGGGCACCGGAAACCACGTTTCCCACGCGAATAACCGCAACCGCCGTACTTGGGGCGTCAACGTCCAAAAAGTGCGCATTCTCGTCGACGGCAAGCCTAAACGCGTATGGGTCAGCACCCGCGCGCTGAAATCCGGCAAGGTAACCCGCGTGTAGTGAACACGCCTTTGCGTCCAAGAAGGGACATGCCTGTACCTTCTTTTCCGACGACAAAAAGCACCTGGGCTTTAAGCCCAGGTGCTTTTTTGCGGGCTTTTCAGTTCGGAAGGGCCGGCAGCTGCTCACGGAAGTCAGCTTTTTTGGAAGGTGTTCAAGATGGCCTTGACGAATCCGCCCAGAAACTTAGGCAGCTTGATCGTGTAGAATTTCATGCTTCATCCCTCCTCGGAATCGCTGGTCGTGTATTCACTGCCGGGCCGCGCTTCCGCCCGAATGAGGCTGCCGGGCCGCCTCCAGCCGCGGAACATTCGCCCCTTATCTGTTCATGCACAACAAAAAAAAGGCTACAAGAACCTGAAGTTCATGTAACCATCCTATGCGGGAAGACATTGTCCTATTCCGCCTCGGCATCAGCTTGGGCGGCAGCCTGCCTTTACGGAGCGGTGCCGTGCTTGACGAAGACGTACATCGTGTACGCAATGACGGACAGGATAAAGAAGAGAATGGATACGAAGACGAAGCCGACTCGCCTCCATACCGTCTCGTGGGCCCGGAAAAAACGCAGCCCCAGCCATAAAGCCACAAGGGAAAAAACGAACCGGATGACGCCGGGCACCATGACGAACAAAGTCATCAGCAGGCCGCAGGCGATGCCGTAGAGCATCGCGGCGGCAAATCCTCTCCATCTGCTCTCCGTCTCCATGGCGCCTACCGCAGCGACGCTATCGCCGCCGCCAGATCCTCCGCCCCGTATACGTAGCTGCCGGCAACGAACACATCCGCGCCCGCTTCGCGCACGAGCGGCGCTGTCGCGGCATTGATGCCTCCGTCCACCTGCACATGGACGCCGCTGCGGCCGCGGTCGTGGAGCATGCCGCGGAGCTTACGCAGCTTGTCGAGCGAGTAAGGGATGAAGGACTGGCCGCCGAAGCCCGGATTCACCGTCATGATGAGCACGAGGTCGACATCGTCAAGAACCGGCTCCAGCAGCTGCACCGGAGTGCCGGGATTGATCGCCACGCCCGCGGGCAGCCCCAGATCCTTGATCTGGTGGATGACCCGGTGCAGATGGGTGCAGGCCTCCAGGTGCACCGTAATGCGGTCCGCTCCGGCTCCGGCATAGTCTTCGATGTACTGCTGCGGCTGCTCGATCATGAGATGAACGTCGAACGGGAGCTTAGTCACATGGCGGACCGCCCCCATGATCGGGGGACCGAAGGTCAGATTGGGGACGAAGTGGCCGTCCATGATGTCCACATGGATCCAATCCGCTCCCGCCTTCTCGACGGCGGCGATTTCTTCCCCCAGCTTGGCAAAATCAGCGGATAAGATGGATGGCGCAATGATGGTCATGTTCAGTACCTCCGCTTCTTCTCTTTCATTTCTCCCAGAAACTGCACATAGCTGTCGTACCGGCTCTGTGCGACCGTTCCTTCCGCGAGCGCTGCCGTAACGGCGCAGCCCGGCTCATGGGTATGCGTGCAGCCGCGGAATTTGCAATCCGGAGACAGCTCCCGCATTTCCTTGAAGCCGTAGGACAGATCCTCGATGCCGAGCTCCTGGAAGTCGAGCTGGCTGAATCCGGGCGTATCGGCGACATAACCGTCTCCAGGCTCCGAGCCTGCCTCGACCAGCTCCACATGGCGCGTCGTATGCTTGCCGCGGCCCAGCTTGGAGCTGATCTCGTTCGTCTCCAGCTTCAGCTCCGGAACGAGCGCGTTGAGCAGGGATGATTTGCCGACGCCCGACTGCCCCGCGAACAAGGCCAGACGGCCCTTGAGCACGGCACGGATTTCTTCCAGCCCGCTGCCCTGCCTGGAGCTCGTGCCGATGACCCGGTAGCCGATCGCCCGGTATACCCGCTCCACCGTATCAATCGCTTCTCTTGCTTCCTTGGCGTCCGGGCCATCCTCGGACAAGTCCTGCTTGCTCAGGCATAACACCGCTTCGAGGCCCGAATGCTCGATATGGACCAGGAATTTGTCCAGCAGGGTCAGGCTGAGCGACGGCTCGGATACGGAAAACACGAGCACCGCCAGATCGGCATTGGCTACAGGCGGCCGGACGAGCTCCGTGCTGCGCGGAAGAATCTCCTCCACGGTGCCTTCCCCCGTCACGCTCGCGCTGTAGACGACTCGGTCGCCGACAAGCGGGGACTCTCCCCGCTTCTTGAAGATTCCGCGCGCTCTGCATTGCAGCGGCTTGCCGCTGGCGCCGTCCGGAATGACGTAATAGAAACCGCTAAGCGCCTTGACGATCAGGCCTTCGCCCGTTGTGCCGGAGTAGTCAGTCATTTCCGTCATGGTTGCCGTCCTTGTCTTTTTCCTTGTCTTTTTCCTTGTCTCTGTCCTTGCCTTTGCCCGGCTTGCCGTCCAGGTCCAACGAAGTGTTCTCTCCATCCGGAGGAGCGACTGCTCCAAGATCCGGCGTCGGGGTTGCTTCAGGCGTCGGCGTCGGGGTCGGCTCCGTTCCCGGCACGGCCATCGGTCCCGAGTCCCTGCCCGCCTTCTCGTCCTCGTAGGAACGCGAGAACGTATCGGCCAGCTGGCCGTCGCGGTAGATCTTCACGAGCGCTTCCGTATTGGGAGCCAGCACGACTTTGACGTCGAAGCTTTTGGTTTCCTTGATGCTCGTTTTTCTCGCTTCGATGTCGTTGCCCGTCGCATCGCTGTAGACGATCCGGATTTCGCTAGACTTGCCCGCCCGCGAAGGAGAGATGAGCAGGTTGAACGTATACTCCAAAGCATCCTTAGGGAAACCTCCGCTGACCGTCAGCGTAAGCTGGGTGCCTTTGGATACTTGAGAGCCCGGACTGTAAGGATCCTGCGAAAGGACGGTTCCTTCCTTCTCGTAGCTGTCCTGCTTCAGAATATTTTCGTCGCGGACTTCAAGCCCGGCATTCTGCAGCATTTTCTTGGCGTCGTCGATCGACTTGCCGAGCAGATCCGGCATCGGCACCGTTTCCTGGCCCTTGCTGACGGTGAGCGTCACCGTCGCCGTTGCGGGGTCGAGCTCCGTATCGGGCGGCGGATTCTGGCTGATGACCGTTCCCGGTTCAGCCGATGCGTCGAACACTTCGGTCTGCTTGATCTGTCCGGATTCCAGACCTAGATCCTGGAGGGCCGCGACGACGTCCTGGACCTTCTGGCCGACATAGCTGTCCAGCTTCTTCAGCTCCGGCCCGTCGCTGACCGACAGCTGGACGCGGGAGCCTTTCTTCACCCGCATATTGGACTTGGACTGGGCAAAGACCTGGTCCTTCGGAATATCCGCCTTGTAGGCGCGGATGGAAGGCTCGGCGATCATAAGCCCCGCGTCCTCCAGCATCGTGCGGGCCTGCTGCTCGGTCTGTCCGACTACATAAGGCACCTCGACCTCCGCTACGTCAAGGGATCCCGATACGACGCGGAATACGCCGTATACGGCTCCGATGACGGCGAGCGTGATCAGGATGATGACGAGAGGCTTGACCCAGCCTCTGCGGCGGGCAGGCTCCTCCTCTTCTTCCTCCTCCTCGGCGGGAGCCATGCGCGCGGTATCCTTCGCCGCCGCACCCTGCCCGCTAGCCGGATATTGGAAGGAAGGCTTGCCTTCGTTCCCGAGCATGCCGGGACGTATCGCCGGCATGACCCTGGTTTCGTCCATGTCGCCGGCCGCAAACGTAATCTTGGGCTCCCCGATCCTGTCCGGCCTCAAGGACGTCTCCAGATCCTCCAGCATCTCGCCTGCCGTCCGGTATCGTTCGGATGGATTTTTGCGTGTCGCTTTGATGATGATGTTCTCCACGCTTTGCGGAATGAGCGGATTCACCGACTTTGGATCCTCAAGCGGTTCCTGCAGATGCTTGAGCGCTACGCTGATCGGGCTTTCGCCGAGGAACGGAAGCCTGCCCGTCACCATTTGATAGAGCACGATGCCGAGCGAGTAGATATCCGATTTTTCTCCCGTGCTGACGCCCTTGGCATGCTCCGGCGAGAAATAATGCACGGACCCGAGCACCGAGCCCGTCTGGGTGATCGTCGAGGACGTCACCGCGCGGGCGATGCCGAAATCCGTCACCTTGACGCGCCCGTTGCGGCCGATCAGAATATTGTGCGGCTTGATATCCCGATGGATGATATGGTTCTGATGCGCGTGGTCCAGAGCGTCCGCGATCTGGGAAGCGATCCGTACAGCCTCGTCCGCCTGAAGCGGCGCCCGCTCCTGAATGATTTCATTAAGATTATGGCCTTCGACATATTCCATGACGATGTAATGGACGTCCTCTTCCTGCCCCACGTCATAGATGCTGACGACGTTGGGATGGGACAGGGCGGCGGCGGATTGCGCCTCGCGGCGGAAGCGCCGGATGAATTCCTCGTCATGGACATATTGGGGACGGAGCACTTTCACCGCGACGTTGCGGCTGAGCAGCACGTCGTGGGCTTTGTATACAAGCGCCATGCCTCCCCCGCCTATGCGGGACAGGATTTCATAGCGTCCACCTAATTCTCTGCCGATCATGCGCTTACGCTCACTCCTCTCCGTCCGTGCCGGAGCCGGATTGCAGCAGCACTACCGTAATATTGTCGTCCCCGCCCGCTGCCAGCGCCTGCTGGATCAGAGACTCGGCCTTTTCCTCCAGGGAGGATCCTTCGGCGGATACGGTCGAGCGGATGTCCTCGTCGCTAACCATTCCGCTCAGGCCGTCGCTGCACAGCAGCAGAATATCTCCTGCCGCCCAAGGCAGCGCCTGAAGCTCCAGCTCCGTCTCGGAATCCGTGCCCAGCGCGCGGGTCAGCACGTTGCGGCGGGGATGATGAGCCGCCTCCTCGTAGCTGATCTGCCCGGAGCGGACAAGCTCGTTGACGAGCGTATGATCCTCGGTCAGCAGCGTGATGCCGCCTTCCGAGATGCGATAAGCCCTGCTGTCGCCGATATGGCCGACGATCAGCCGCTGCTCCTCGACAAACAGGGCCGCGACGACTGTCGTGCCCATGTTGTGGTACTGCTCGTTGCGCGAAGCCATATCGAATACGACCTCGTTGGCTTTGCGGATCGCCCGGCGCAGAAGCTCGCGGGCTTCCTCCTCGGTCATGCCGGCGGCCGCGGATTCCACTTCTTCGCGGAAGGCGTCGACGGCAAGCTGGCTAGCCACGTCTCCGGCCTGATGGCCGCCCATGCCGTCGGCCACGATGGCGACGGTCAAGCCTCCGTCCGTCAAGCCCGCCCAGGAGCGGTCTTCGTTGGCCATCCGGATCCGGCCGATGTCACTGCGGTTCACTGTTATCAATCCCGTCACCTCACTGCGTAAGTTCCATATGCTTGGCGCGAAGCTGGCCGCAGGCTGCCGCGATGTCGTGGCCCTGCTCGCGGCGGATCGTCGCGTTGATGCCGTTCTTCTCCAGAATTCTCTGGAATTCGAAAATATCCTCCCGCGGCGTGCGCACATACTTGCGCTCCGGCACATGGTTGACCGGAATCAGGTTGACGTGGCAGAGCATGCCCTTGAGCACCTCGGCAAGCTCCTGCGCATGCTCCGGCCGGTCGTTGGTGCCGCCGATCAGGGCATACTCGAAAGTAATCCTGCGGCCCGTCTTGGCGATATAGTTCCGGCAGGCGTCGATGACCTCCTGGAATGGATAGCGGCGGTTGACCGGCATCAGCTTGGAGCGCAGCTCATCGTTCGGCGCATGGATCGAGATCGCCAGATTGATCTGCGTGTTCTCGTCCGTGAACTTGTACATGCTCGGCACGATGCCGCTCGTGGATACCGTAATGTGGCGCTGCCCGATGTTGAGCCCCTTCTCGTGAATCATCGTGCGCAGGAAGCCCATCGTCGCCTCATAGTTCTCGAACGGCTCGCCGGAGCCCATGATGACGATGCTGGAGACGCGCTCTCCGGTCGGGTCAAGCATCTGCTGGGCCTTGACGACCTGCGCGATGATCTCGCCGGCGGTCAGATTGCGCTTGAGTCCGCCCAGTGTGGAGGCGCAGAACGTGCAGCCGATGCGGCAGCCGACCTGGGTCGTCACGCAGACGCTGTTGCCGTAGTTGTGGCGCATGATGACGGTCTCGATGGCATGATTGTCATGGAGCCCGAACAGGAATTTGACCGTTCCGTCCTTCGATTCGAAGCGGGTGATCTCGGTGAGCGTGACGAACTGGAACGATTCCGCCAGCTTGTCCCGGAGCTCCTTGGGCAGGTTGGTCATCTCCTCGAACGAGGTGACGCGCTTCACGTACAGCCAGTCGAACAGCTGGCCCGCGCGGAAGGCGGGCTGGCCCTGTTCCTTCATCCATCCCTGGAGCTGATCAAGAGAATAATCATATATAAAAGGTGTTTCCACAATGTAAGGCTGATCAAATGCTTTCATTTCGTTGCTTCACTCATTTCATTATCATTCAATCCGTCATCCGGCTGCCGGAATCCGTTGCCGCAGGACGCTCGTCGCTCTAGTTTACCACAAACGTCCCTCGCAAGACCACAGCCTGCCGGCACGCGCTCGTCAAGGCTGGATGACAACGACTAGCGGACTTCCCGCCGATTCGGTCCCGACGATCGGCTCCTCCATGCGGGTGATGCCGCTCAAGCCGGTAAAGTCAAGATCCGTCCGGGATAAGGATACGTCTGCCAGGACACGGCTTCCTTTGGCGAATACGAGCCTGTGCATCCCTTCATGGCACATCGTGCACGTATCGGGAAGCATCCGCAGGAGCATGTAGCCCGGATAAGTACTGGAGTTCGTCCATTCAGCCCCGACGACCTCCTCCATCTGTTCCCAGGTCGTATAAGGGGGAACGACGGCCATCCGATCCCAGTCGAAATCCGTGAGTTCCGACAGCCTGACCTGCCCTCCTTGTCCGAGCGTCTCCAGCAGCCGCGCCCGGAACAATTCTCCGGCACCGCCGGGTACCCGATGTCCATAGTAGCCGTTTATGTCCGCCAGCAGCGCCAGGAGCAATGCGGCCGCCGCAATCGGCACCGCCTGCCGCAGCCGTTTTTTCCGCATCTTCACCCTTCAGTCGCCCCCATCGTCATCTCTTTCTCGCACAGGGATAGACGAGCATGAGGCGGCAATGGTTCCCTATTGGTCCTCTGGCGAGGACGGAAGCCACGCTTGCTCCTCCCGTTCGGGAAATTGCGATGCGTGCGGAATCACAGATTCCGCCCCAGCTAAATAGAAAGCCGGCGCATAGAGCGCCGGCTCGGAGGCTTCCGGCTTCGAAAAGCCGGCCTTAAATTAGTCGAACATGCTTTCCTTGGCGTATCCCTTGCCCTCCAGCAGGTCGTACTGGATCATCTTGTAGTCGTCGAGCAGCGCCTGCTGCTCCGCCGTCGGCTCCCCGACCTTGCCTTCCGGTCCCAGCAGAACCTTCTTGTTCAAACCCGGCATGGCCGTCTTGACCTCATGAAGAAGCTTGTAGTAGGCTGGCAGCTTCTGGCCTGCGAAGGAGAAGATTTCGGGTCCGATGAAAGAAGGGCTCAATGTGCCGAGCGGCTTGCTGCCCACCTCGTAGTTGGAAAGCACGAGCAGCGGCGTTTCGTGGCGCAGCCTTTCGTCCGTCCAGCCTGCGTCGTCATACACTTTGGCGGGAAGGCCGGGCAGATGATCTCCCCACAGGATGACGACCGTAGGCCGGCCAAGCTGCTGGATGGCCGAGGACAAGTACGAAAGGGCTCCGTCCGTATGCTTGATTCCTTCGGCGTACGTCTCCACCTGATCCGTATATTCAGAAGCGACGCCAGCCGCGCGGACCGTGTTCATGCCGTGGATGGTCTTGTTCGTATACGGGAAGTGGTTCTGCATCGTGACGAGATGAAGGAATGCCGGCTTGCCGGTCTTCTCTTGCTCCTTCAGCTCTCTCACCGCTTCCTTCATCGCGGCCATGTCGGAGACATAGCTGCGGGAGGACAGGTACTCCCGGTTCGGCATTTCCTTGGAGCTGGTGAATTTCTCGAAGCCGAGCATCGGATAGACGGTGTTTCGGCTGTAGAAGGTTTTATCAAAAGGATGGAGCGCCAGCGCCGCATATCCGCGCTGCTTCAAAATGCTTACGATCGAGGGCAGGTCCGTCTGCTTGGTCAGATTTTGCTGGAACGGCACGGAGCCGTCATTCAGAAAATAGTTGGTGAGGCCGGTCAGCGCCTCGAATTCGACATTCGCCGTGCTGCCTCCGAATTCGGGCGAAAGCACGTAGCCGGACGGCTTCGTCTTGCTCGCTTCATGCAGGAACGGCAGCGGATCCTCGCTCAGCTTGTAGTCCGTCACCCGGGTCAGATCGAAGAAAGCCTCGTTCATCACGAACACGATGTTGGGCGCCTCGGCCGGCGAGGCGGCCGGCTCCGCATCGGGAATGGACGCGTATTTGGCGGCGATCGCCTCGACGGCTTCCTTGCTGTAGCCGTCGGGCTCGGCCATCATGCTCCCCGTCAGGTTGGAAGCGAATGCGATGACAAAGCCGTTGTACTGGTAGTTCTGCTTCTGGTCCCAAAAAATATCCTCGTAGCTGATCTTGTTCAGAAGCGTGCTGTCCTTGCTCTCCATGATATGGACGAAGAAGAAAATGCCCGTGATGGAGCACACGGCGAATACGACGCGCAGCACGAGCGGAAAACGCAGCTTCGGAAGCTTGAACACGAGGAAGCCGAAGCTGCCCACGACGACGAGCGTGAGCACGATGACAAGCGGCGAGAACATTCCCCGGGTCATGGACGCCATTTCGCCGGCGTTTTTCAGCTGCAGCAGATCCCAGGGGAACAGCGGCTCTCCCGTCGCTTTCATTTTCTGATAGACGGCTGTGCCCGTAAGGGCGGTAACCGCGGCCACAAGCGCCGTGCCTCCGTACACATTGCGGACGATGGATGCCGCAGCCAGGAGGAGGAAGAAGAAAATGAAGCTCCCCATGAAAAACAGCGGGTACTGGCCGGCAATCCACTGTCTCACCGCACCGTAATCCATCCCCATCGACGCCGTCTGCATGCCCGCGTTCAGCAGCATGGCGACGAGATAAAGCGCCAGCATGGTCAAAACGATTTTTCGCGTAGGCTTGATCCAACTTCGCAAGTCCATCTACTCCCTGTCCGGTAATCTCCCATGTTCCCTTTACTATATTTTAATATACTAGAAAAGAGATGCCAACCTCGGCACCATGGATTTCGGGAAAGGGAGGCCGGAAGGCTTAGCGGAGGTCCGAATTTCGGGACTTCCGGAGGTCCGGCTCTGTTGCAGCCGCCAGGCTTCAAAACGCCGCCATTCTAAAGAAGACGGCTGCTAGATGGAAAGCAATAGAGCTGTCTGTCTTGCGGGTGTGCTTTTTAGTCGTTCGGCAATCAAGGACTACCCGATCTTCCAAGCGAAAAACCCGTATCCCAGCGATGGGATACGGGTTTTTTGGTTCTTGGAGTGCTTGAAGTTCTTCAGGTTTTCTCGGTTATTCCGCTTTTTTTAGTCAGCCTGGCGATATAGAAGCCGTCGCTGCCGAAATGCTGGGGCAGCAGCTGCAGGGAGCCGTCAAAGCGACCTTCCTCCGCCCCGGCGACGCCGGCAGCCCGCAGCGGCTCCAGCACCTTCTCCGGCCAGCCGCCGGGATCCAGCGCATATTCGGGATGGCGTCCCAGGAAGGAGGCGACCTGTCCGCCGTTCTCCGAATGCTCGATCGTGCAGGTGCTGTACAGCAGCACTCCTGCCGGCTTGACCAGGCCGGCCGCCGCTTCGAGCAGGCGGGTCTGAAGCGCGGCGATATCCTTGATGTCGCCCTCGGACTTCGTCCATTTGATTTCCGGCTTGCGGCGGATGACGCCGAGACCGGAACAAGGCGCATCCAGCAGGACAAGATCGAACGACTCCGCCGGATACAGCCGGCCGAGCTCCGCGGCGTCCCCGGTAACGGGATGCACGGCCCGGAGGCCGAGCCGCTTGGCGTTGTCCTCGATCAGCGCCAGCTTATGGGCATGCAGGTCGTTCGAGACGACCTCGCCGCGATCGCCCATCAGCTCCGCCAGATGCGTCGACTTGCCGCCCGGCGCGGCGCAGCAGTCCAGGACGCGGCTGCCGGGCCGGGGATTCGCCGCAGCGGCGACAAGCATCGAGCTCTCGTCCTGTATGCTCCATAATCCTTTGGCATAGCCGTCGGTCATCGCCAGATTGCCGCCGCGATCCACGACAATTCCGGAATCCGGAAGAGCCGATGCCGGACGGGCGCTGAGTCCCGCTTCCTCCAGCAGGCGCAGCGCCTCGTCCCGGGTCGTCCGCAGCGGATTGAGACGCAGGCTGCCGTGCGGCGCCTCGTTGCCCGAAGCCATGACCGCTTCAGCAGCCTCCTCGCCGAGAGCGGATATCCAGCGCTCGGCCAGCCACTGCGGATACGAATGCCGCAGCGACAAGCGGCTCGACGCGTCGGCTACGGCAGCGAAGGTTTCGGCCTTCAGCCGTGGCAGCTGCCGCACGGCGCTGCGAAGCACGCCGTTCACCATTCCGGAGATGCCGGAGTGGCCCCGGCGGCGGCCGATGTTGACGGCCTCGTTCACAGCCGCATGAGCGGGTACCCGGTCCAGATAGACGAGCTGGTACAGGCTCATCCGCAGCAGGGACAGCACCCACGGCTCCAGCTTGTTGAGCCCCTTGGGAATGAAGCCCGCCAGCCAGTGGTCAAGCGTAAGCCTGCGCTGCAGCGTGCCGTATACAAGCTCGGTCGCAAGGCCGGAATCGGCGCGCGACAAACCGGAATCCAGCAGCGCGCGGTTGAGCTGCAAATTGCTGTAGGCTCCATCCCGCTCGACGCGGATGAGAGCGTCGAGCGCGAGCTCGCGCGCGCTGCGCGGCTGCCTGGAGGCTGCGCTGCCGCGGCTTTGCTGTCCTTGACCGGCAGCCTGGCGCTCTTTGCCTTTGCCGGCGGCAGGCTTGGCGCCGGGGCCGGCTTGTCCCGCCGCATTCCGTGCGGAATCAAGACCCTGATGCCTGCGCTGGCCACCCGGGGCCTGCTCCTTCCCCTTTGCCGGCTTCAGCGATGCCCGGCCGCCGCCATTGGCGCCGCTGCCATTTTTGGCGCTGCTGCCGACTTTGGCGCTGCCGACGCCTTTGGCGCCTCTGGCATTGCCTACACCTTTGGCATTGCCGCCGCCTGCGGCGCGAGGGCCGCGGGAACCGGAGCTGCCGGCTTGTCCGCCCGGCCCCGGCGTAAG
>NZ_CBRA020000140.1:0-40246 GCF_000469945.2 Paenibacillus sp. P22
TGGAGCGGGCCGACGGCGTAGCGGCATCCGGCTGCAGGCGGGCGAACTCGGCCAGCAGCAGCCGGAGCCAGCCGCTCGCCTCCATGTCCATCAGGGAAGCGCTGTTTCCCGATGCGAGGGAATCACGCAGCCGGGCGTACAGCTCCGCTGCGTTGCCGCTTCCTTGCCCGAGAATGGCGGGCTTTTCCGGCGTAATCCCGGCCTCGGCGAGCAGATGCAGGGCGGCATGTCCCCGGAAGGCGACCCAGTTGTACTGCCAGGGATCCTCGCTGTCCGCCGTATATTGGAACAAGACGCCTGGAAAAATCGCAAAGCTGTCGCCGGAAGACAGCGCAGCGTCCTTGTCCCCGCAGCGGAATGTTCCCTTGCCGCCTGTAACGGTATGGATGAGGACGTAATCATGAATGCCGGGACCGTTCTCATGACCGGGTATCGGGCTGCCTTCCCCGCTGAACAGAACTGTCAATTCGGCCGCAGGCACAGAGCCCGGGTTGTCGCTGACCTTGAAATCGTAGTGGTCCGGAGTGGCTGGCATCGGGCGGAGCCTCCTTGGCTTGTTCTGATCCCACAGTAGCGGAAACGACGACAAATGTCCATGCATTGCCGCCAACGTTCCATACCGCTGCTGAAAGCGTTATTTTACAATGATGACGAGGTGCCGGCCCTTAGCCGCTCTAGCCGGATCAAGGTCTCAGGCCGGGCTGGCAGGCACACAAATGGAACGTAATCAAGGAGGATGCAGCCTATGGACAAAATCACCTTCCTCGGCGCAGGCAGCACGGTGTTCGTGCGAAATGTGCTCGGCGACGTCATGAAGACGCCGTCTCTGCAGTCATTCGAGCTGGCTCTGTACGACATCAATCCCGAGCGGATGAAGGAATCGGAGCAGCTGCTCGGCGCGATCAAGACGACCAGCGGAAGCAGCTGCCGGATCAAGGCTTATTCCGACCGGAAGGAAGCTCTGCGCGGAGCCAAATATGTCATCAACGCCATCCAGGTGGGCGGATACGATCCCTGCACGATTACGGACTTCGAGATTCCGAAGAAATACGGCCTGCGCCAGACGATCGCGGACACGGTCGGCATCGGCGGCATCTTCCGCAACCTGAGGACGATTCCGGTCATGCATGGATTTGCCGAGGACATTCGGGAAGTTTGCCCGGACGCGCTGTTCCTGAACTACACGAATCCGATGGCGGTGCTGACCAATTACATGAACACCTACGGCGGGGTGAACACGGTCGGCCTCTGCCACAGCGTCCAGGTGTGCGTGCCCCATTTGTTCAAGGACCTCGGAATCAGCGCCGAGGGCGTCAAGACGAAGATCGCCGGCATCAATCATATGGCGTGGCTGCTGGAGGCGACCCGCGACGGGGAGGATCTGTATCCGGAGATCAGACGCAGAGCGGCGGAGCGGCAAAAGGAGAAGCACCATGACATGGTCCGTTACGAATTGATGCTGAAATTCGGCTATTACGTGACGGAATCCTCCGAGCATAACGCGGAATACCATCCGTATTTCATTAAAAAGAATTATCCGGAGCTGATCGAGCGCTTCAACATTCCGTTGGATGAATATCCCCGCCGCTGCGTGAATCAGATCGCCGACTGGAACCGGCTGCGGGAGGAGCTGCTCGGCAAGCAGGAGCTGGCGCATGAGCGGACCCATGAATATGCTTCCCATATCATCGAAGCCATCGAGACCGACGTGCCGTTCCGGATCGGCGGCAACGTCATGAACACGGGCCGCCTGATTCCGAACCTGCCGAGCGAGGCGTGCGTGGAAGTGCCTTGCCTTGTCGACCGCGGCGGAGTCCAGCCTACGCATGTCGGCAATCTGCCGCCGCAGCTGGCCGCTTTGAACCGGACCAATATCAATACTCAGCTGCTGACGCTGGAGGCGGCGGCGACCGGCCGCAAGGAGCATATTTACCAGGCCGCCATGCTGGATCCGCATACGTCGGCGGAATTGTCCATGGACGACATCATCGCGCTGTGCGACGACTTGATCGAAGCCCATGGCGACTGGCTGCCGAAATACCGCTGACGGCGGCGGAGGCTGCAGGCTGCTGTACAGGCGCATGCATGGCCTTTCTTGCCTGCATCACAGGCTTCTTGTCTCTGGCCCGCGCGAAAGCGCTGCGCCTCTCATTCGAAAGCGACAGATCCCCGATTGCAGCGGGGGTCTGTTTTTTTTTATTCGCGCAGGCTGCCGTGTACATATTCAGTTCATATAGGACGGTTAAGATAAGCCCAGCCGCTGATGCGGCGCCATCAGGTTTACGGAGTGAGAATGAAACCGATAAAATGCCTATAAGCGCTATTGGAAAGGCGGAACCGACATGACTCACATCCTTGTCGTCGACGACGACAGCCATATCCGCGAGCTGGTCTCCCATCTGCTCCGCAAGGAAGGTTATGCGACGGAAGAAGCGGCCGACGGCCGCGAGGCTCTCCTCAAGCTGTCTTCCAGGCGAGCCGATCTCGTCGTGCTCGATATCATGATGCCGGAGATGGACGGGTGGGAGCTGTGCCGCCGGCTGGGAGAGAACTACGAGGGGATGCCGATCCTCATGCTTACGGCCAAGGGAGAAACGATGCATAAGATCAAGGGATTCGAGCTCGGCACGGACGATTACCTCGTCAAGCCGTTCGATTCCCTCGAGCTGACCGCGCGGGTGAAGGCGCTGCTGAAGCGCTACCGGATTGCGGCTTCCCAGCAGATCCGGATCGGGGAGCTCGAGCTGGACCGCAAGACGTTCCAATGCCGGATCGGCGGCAAGGAAGCCACCCTTCCGCTCAAGGAATTCGAGCTGCTCTTCCTGCTCGCCAGCTACCCGGGCAAGACGCTCAGCCGCGACTCGCTGATCGAGCAGATCTGGGGCTTCGATTACGAGGGAGACGAGCGTACGGTCGACGTGCATATCAAGAGGCTTCGCGAGCGTCTGTCCGAGGCGGAGCATCTGGAGATCCGCACGATCCGCGGGCTCGGCTACAGGCTTGAGGAGAAACAATGAAAAGGCTGGGCTCGAAAAGCAGGTTCAGGCTCATGGTTGTCTTCACGATGGCGAGAGTTTCCGTGCTGCTCGTGCTTTGCTGGACGGCGTCGTTTTATTTTTTCGAGTGGCTTGCATGGAAGCCCGCTCCACTGGTCGGCCAGCTGTTGAAATCCGGGGCTGGCTTCATCCTGTTCGGAGGCATTCTGTACCTATGGGGACGGTTCGCGCGCAGAAAGCAGATGGAAGCCTTTCAAGCGATTCTGGATGCCTTGGCCGCGATTGCGAAGGGGGACTTCCGCGTGTCGATCGAGGTGCCGAGGGAGATGAACGAAGGGTATATGGAAAATCTTGTTCAAGGCATCAACAACATGGCCGCCGATCTCGACAAGATGGAGATTCTCCGCCAGGAGTTCATCTCCAACGTCTCCCACGAGATCCAATCGCCGCTCACGTCGATCGGCGGGTTCGCGCGCGTCCTCAAGGACAGCGAGCTGACTCCCCTTCAGCGGGAGCATTATCTCGATATCATCGAGCAGGAGAGCGTGCGCCTATCGCGGCTGTCGGACAGCATGCTGAAGCTGGCCTCGCTCGATTCCGACAAGCATCCGTTCCATCCCGTGCCGGTCCGGCTCGACAAGCAGCTGCAGCGGGTCATCCTGGCCGGGGAGCCCCAGTGGAGCGCCAAAAGCCTGGAGGTCGAGGCGCAGATGGACCCGGCCGAAAGTGATGCGGACGCCGACCTGCTTGATCAGGTATGGATCAATCTCCTTCATAACGCCGTCAAGTTCACGCCGGACGGCGGGTCCATCCAGATTACGCTGCGGAGGACGGGCGAGGAGGCGGTCGTCACCTTCAAGGATACGGGGACCGGCATTCCGAACGCCAGCCTGCCTCATATTTTCGAGCGCTTCTACAAGGCCGACCCGTCGAGGACCCGGACCGGCGGCGGCAGCGGCCTCGGCTTGTCCATCAGCCGGAAGATCGTGGAGATGCACGGCGGAGCCATTGCAGCGCACAACGATTCCGAGGAAGGAGCCGTCTTCACCGTCACCCTGCCGCTGTCCCGGACGCCACCGGGCTCCTTGCGTCCAGCGAGGCCTGCCGAGAGCGCCCAGCCGGCGAAGCCGGCCGCTCCTCGGCTTGAACAGGCCTGTCTAATCCGCTAAGATGAAGGTACGTTTGAAAGACGGCATTCATATGCTGTCATAGTCAAAAACGGACCCTCATTTTGTTCATGGAAAGCGGTGTGTACGTGCAAAGACCCATAGCCATCCTAGATTCCGGAGTAGGCGGGCTGACGGTTGTCAAGGAAGTGATGAGACAGCTGCCCCGCGAGAAGGTCATCTACTTCGGAGATACCGCACGAACGCCCTACGGGCCGCGTCCGTCCGATGAAGTCGTCCGGTTCACTCAGGAGATCGTCTCCTATTTGATGCAGTATAAGCCTAAAATGATCATTATCGCCTGCAATACGGCAACGGCCGCGGCGCTCGAGGATATCCGCTCCATGGTGGACGTTCCGGTCGTCGGCGTCATCAACCCCGGCGCCAGAGCGGCCATCAACCAGACGAAGACCGGCATCGTCGGCGTCATCGGGACGGTCGGAACGGTCCGCAGCCGCGCATACGAGGACGCGCTCAAGCGGCTCAATCCCAATATCCATGTCGTGAGCCTGGCTTGTCCGCTTTTCGTGCCTTTGGTGGAGCAGGGCAACTTCCGCTCCAAGGAGACGATGGATACGGTCCGCGAATCGATGGAGAAGCTCAAGGACATTCCGCTCGACACGCTCATCCTCGGCTGCACCCATTATCCGTTCCTGTCGGAGACGATCCAGGAAGTGATGGGCAGCGGCGTCAAGCTGATCAGCTCCGACAACGAGACGGCCCGCGAGATGAGCACGATTTTGCAGGAATCGGGCAAGCTCGCGCACGGGCCCGAGCTGCCGATCCACCAGTTCTTCTGCAGCGGCGAGCCCAAGATGTTCAAGCGGATCGCCCAGCAATGGCTCGGCGAGCAGATCGAGCTGACCCCGGTCGTCTGGCAAATTCCGAAGATCGGGTAGAACGGATGGCAGCTTCGCGGCCCCTTGCCTTCATGGCAGGGGGCTGTTCGGGCTTGGACCGTCATGGATGAGCGAGGGCTTGCGCGGCAATCATCGCCGTACAGCCCATGGCGGAATTTCTCCACCGCTCCATCGTTGGAGCTGCACGCTGCCCGGTTCCGCCGGCATCGGAGGCGTGTTAGGTGGGCAAGTTCCCGCATACAATGGTCGTATCTCCATAAAGGGCGGGATCCTCCATGAATGTCCAAGACAACGACATTGTAAGGCCGTGCCTGTACGGACCGGCCGTTCTGGCGGCCGATCTGGATGCGTTGAAGAGGCGCTACCCTTGCCTCCCTAGAGTGCCTGCCGGCACGAGCGTCATGGGCAAGCCGATCGAGGCGCTGCGCTTCGGACGCGGGCCGCGCTACGTCCAGATCAACGCTTCCTTCCACGCCAATGAATGGATGACAAGTCTCATTCTGATGAAGTACGCGGAGGCGTTGGCCGCACGTGAAGCTTCGGGAGATCGTTTCGCCGCGGAAACGACGGTATGGCTGCTGCCGATGGTCAATCCGGATGGAGTGGAGCTTGTGCTCGAGGGCGTGACGGACGGCCATCCTTACGGACGCCAGCTCCTGGAATGGAACGGCGGCAGCCTCGACTTCAGCGGCTGGAAGGCGAATATCCGCGGCGTCGACCTGAACGACCAGTTTCCGGCCGGCTGGGAGGAGGAGCGTCAGCGCCGCGGAGTGTCTGGCCCAGGTCCGCGGGATTATTCGGGGGAATGCCCGCTCAGCGAGCCAGAGGCTCGAACGGTGGCTGCCCTTACGGAACGCGAATCCTTCGATATCGTCGTCGCCCTGCATACCCAGGGGGAAGAGATCTACTGGAACTACCGGGGCTTCGAGCCTCCGGGGGCGGAGGAGATGGCGGCAAGGCTCGGCGCTGCCAGCGGTTACGCTCCCGTCGCCCTGACAGACAGCGATGCCGGATTCAAGGACTGGTTCATCCGGCGCTTCCGCAGGCCGGGATTTACGGTGGAAGCGGGCCTGGGCGTCAATCCTCTGCCGTTGGAGCAGTGGAGCGGCATGTACTTCCGCGTGAGCCTGCTGCTGGACGAGGTGCTGCGGATCGCGATGGAGAGAGAATAGGCGCCGTCGTGGAATGGAACGGAACGGGAAGCGGCAGCCTGCCTGCGGCAAAAGAATGAAATGGCAGCCGGTCGTTGACGGCGGTTGATGGGAATGAATGCAGCCGGCTTCTTGTGCCGGCTGCTGATTGAAGAGGAATGGATGCCGGCTGATTCTTGTGCTGGCGGCTGATTGGAATGAATGCCAGCCGGTTCTTGCCGGCTGCTGATTGAAGCTGAAAAAGCAGAGAGCGGCTCGATATCCGAGCCGCTCTCTGCTTTTTATAATGGCAAGCTCATCGTTATGTTTCTGGCTGCGAATCCCAGCCGCTCATACAGCCGGATCGCATGGCGGTTTTCCACGTACGCGTTGAGACGGATTTCGGAGCAGCTCTCTTGTCTCATCTGTTCGACGGCCCGCTCCATCAAGCGGCTCGCAATGGACTGCCCTCTCGCTTCCGGAAGGACAAAGAGCTCGTAGATGAAGCCGATTTCCTGGTCGGAGAACTCATCCGTTCTTTTTCCGAACAGAATCCAGCCCCGCACCTCCTGGTTCTCGGACGCAATCAAAAACCGGGAGCCTTTCGCCAGCAGCTCTCCGACCATCAGCTTCATTTTCGCTTCGGACGGCTTGGACCGGCCCATCGTGCCTTCAAAGGTGGATTGCGGCGAGAGCCTCATGATTTCTTCCCGTTCTTCGTTCGTGGGAGTTCGAATTTCCATCCGGATACGCTCCTTCCGCTTCGGCCATCCTTTGCGGGGATGTCATTTCTGCGCTTGCGGAGATGCTTCTCCGTCGCGACTATGTGTAATTCGCCATCCTTGCGGCACAAACCCTTTATTCGGGATAAAAGAAAGGAAAAACCTCTTTGGAGCGGTCCCTTCGGAAGCCGTCCGTGCACCGGGCCGGCAACGCTGCGGCTGCCGATCCGCAACCTTTGCGGCTGCCGGTTCGTATAACCCTTCGCCGGGTTTGGCTCGCGCCCGATCCGGGGAAGATAGAACCATAGGGGGAATGAGCCTTGCGCAAGCTTCTATCGCTCAACCATTGGAGACATGTGTTTGTCCGGGTATTCCGGCTGCTGCGCTCCAAGAACGTCAAGCTGACGGATAAGCTGCTGTTTCTTATTCCTGTCGGACTGTACTGGGTTCTTCCGGACGTCATGCCGTTCATGCCCGTGGACGACATCGCGGTGACGATGATGGCGGCCAGCTGGTTCGCCAAAGGAATGGAAAACAAGTACGGCGCGTCTTGATGTTTTGGCCGTCTTTCGATAGAATTACTGGATGAGAGAGATGCAGTCGACAAGCTTGCCGCGCCTGCAGCGGGCAAGCTTTACTTTATAGCCAGGAGGAACCGCCATGAATTGCAAAATTACCCGCAATGCCGCGAAGGTGCTGAAGCTGGAGCTGGACAAGCCCGAGCATGAAGGCAAGAAGCTGCGCGTCTACATCACCCACTCCCACGGAGATCATGCCCACTACGGGCTCGGCATCGACGATCCGACGGAGAAGGACGAGCTCGTATCGACGGACAAGGACATCGACGTGCTGCTCGAGAAGGGCGTCGAGCTGCTGGACGGCGTGAAGATCGATTATCTCTACACCCCGGAAGAAGGATTCGTCGTCACGAATCCGGCCAAAGGAAACCACGGTGACCACTGAGACGCTGCCCGCCCGGCAGGAGGATAAGCCCGCATCGAAGAACGACATCCGCGTCTGCGAGAAATGCAACTTCATGCGTCTGAAAACGATCATTCCAAAGCTGCAGAAGCTCGATCCGGCCGCCGACATCAAGATCGGCTGCAAGTCCTACTGCGGTCCATGCGGCAAGAGAGCGTTCGTCTTCATCAACGGACGTTACATCGCGGCTCCGACCGAGGACGAAGTCATCGAGAAAGTGAAGCCCTACATCAAGAAATAAGACCGGCGGCTGTCCGGGAGGAGCGGTATCTTCCCGGATTTGCACGCCGGCTTTTTTTATTTGCCGGACAAAAAAACACCCTCTGCCCGAACATAAAGGGAGAGGGTGTTTCGCGTTATTCGGCAGAGCTCGCCGTTGGAGCGCCATCGAGCCGAGGCCTCGGAGGCAGCGGCCCCAGGTACTGGTACAGCTGGCATTCGATGCGCCCGTTGTACAGCTTGCGCTTTTTGTCCGCGTTGCGGCCGTAGCTCTGCTCGAACGACTTGGAAGGGCTGAGGGCGAATACGGACCAGTCCTTCTTGACCGCATCGATGAAGCCGAGCTGGCGGATGACCTTGTCGGCTTCCTTCTCCGTCCCGAGCCGCTCGCCGTAAGGCGGGTTCGTGATGATGCAGCCGTAATGCCCCTGAGGCTGAACGCGCGCGATCGGCATCGTCTGGAGCTTGATCTCGCGGGCGAAGCCGGCTTTTTTGAGCGCGGCCTCGGCCACCTCGATCGCTTCGGGATCGATATCCGACCCGGCGATTTCCAGCTTCACGTCATCCCTTACGGAATCGAAGGCTTCCTCGCGGGCAAGGTCCCAGCGGCTCTGGCCCATGATGTCCCAGGCGTCGCTGCTGAACGATCTGCGCAATCCCGGAGCGACATTCCAGCCGATCATGGCCGCCTCGATCGGAATCGTGCCGGAACCGCAGAACGGATCGTACAGAGGGCGCTCCGGGCTCCAGCGCGACAGCAGCACCATCGCCGCCGCCATCGTTTCCTTGATCGGGGCTTCGGTGACGAGCTTGCGGTAGCCGCGCTTATGCAGGCTCGGTCCCGTCGTATCCAGCGTAATGAGCGCCATGTCGTTCAGCAGGCTCACTTCGATGACATAGCGCGCCCCGTCCTCGCGGAACCATTCCGTGCCGTACTGCTCCTTCATCCGCTCGACGACCGCCTTCTTGACGATCGACTGGCAGGCGGGCACGCTCGACAGCTGCGATTTTTGGGACCGTCCATTGACGGGGAACTCCCCGTCCTCGGGGATCCAGTCGGGCCAGTCCAGCGCTCGCACGCCCTCGAACAGCTCCTCGAAGGTCATGGCGCGGAATTCGGCCATCTTGACGAGCACCCGGTCCGACGTGCGGAGCCAAAGGTTCGCCCTTGCGATATCCTCCAGGCCGCCCTTGAAGGTGACGCGGCCGTTTTCTGTTTTGACATCGGTATAGCCAAGATCCTTCAGTTCCCTGGCAACCACTGCCTCCAGCCCCATGGGCGAAGTGGCAATCAGTTCAAGCTGCATCGTGTATCGTTCACTCCATCTCTTGCCTGCGGGCGGAATTTGTATCCGGCCGCAGGTCGTCATACAATCAAGTATAGGCGATAATCGCAAGCAAGTACACCGACAGAAAGGATTGAGCCGCAATGAACGAAATGGAAGCTTATATCGAAGCTTTGTTTCCGCCCGATGAGGATCTCGCGCGGGTGCTGGAGAGCATCAGGGCGAAAGGAATGCCCGAAATATCCGTCCCAACCGGCTACGGCAGGCTGCTCACGCTGCTGGTGCAGATGTCCGGAGCGAAGGAGCTGCTCGAGATCGGAGCGCTGGGCGGTTACAGCGGCATTTGCCTGGCGCGCGGACTGGGCGGCGGCGGAAGCCTCACCTCGCTGGAGCTGCTGCAGGAATACGCAGACACTGCGAAGGAGAATCTGGAGGCGGCCGGGCTCGGAAGCCGCGTCTCCCATCTCGTCGGCGACGCAGGCGAGAGCCTGGAGCGGCTGACATCCGAAGGGCGGCGCTACGACTTCTTTTTCATCGACGCCGACAAGGGCGGATATGTCCGCTATCTGGACGCGGCGATCGGGCTGGCCAATCCCGGCGCGGTCATCGTAGCCGACAATACGCTGCTGCGCGGCCGCGTCGCGGATCTCCAGCGGAGCGGACCTTCCGTGCTCGCGATGCGCGAGTTCAACGAGCGGGTCGCCTCCGATCGCAGGCTGACCGGCACGCTGCTGCCCGCCTATGACGGGCTGGCGGTCGTGCGGGTCAATCCGTAGGCGCCATTCATCCATGCAAGCGGCGGCAGGTCGGGGCGGGGTCGCCGCGACTGGCCGTTCCGCTCTTCACGCGTTCGCGCATGAGGGGGGAATGCGGAGGTCGGCGCGGCCGCATACGGCCGCTGAATGCCGGCCTTCAATCAAAGGCTCCGGCGCGGATGCCATCCCTGCATCGCTCAATCCAGCCGGGCAGGCTTCCTGCCCGGCTTCAGCAGCATCCGCCATACCCAGTAGGCGTTGGCGAACAGCAGCACGGAGCTGAGCAGGAAGATGCCTTCGATGCCGATCACTCCGCTGAGCAGGCCGCCGGCGATGGGCCCCAGCATATTGCCGAGCGCCAGCGTGCTGCTGTTGAGGCTGTAGGCCCGGCTTTCCTTGCCCTCGGGCGTGTATACCCGGATCAACGCGTTCACGGACGGGATGAGGCCGCCGAGGAACAGGCCGAGCAGGAAGCGGACGATCAAGAGATCCCAGACGGATCCAGCGAACGCCTGCGGAATGAACATGGCGGCAGCCCCGAGCAGCGATACGGCGAGCACCTTGGTCTGGCCGATCCGGTCGCTCAGCCGGCCGAGCACGGGGGAGGCGACCAGATTCGACAGGCCGGTGACCGAGGTCACCATCCCGGCCAAAAAGGCCAGATTGCCTTTGCTTCCCGGCAGCTCCTGCACATACAGAGGCATGAGGCTCGACGGGCTCATCATGGCGAACTGGATGAGCAGGGTGACGGTGAACAGCGCCATCAGCTGGGGAATTCCGCTCAGCTCCTTCATTCCCTGGAGGACGGAAGGCTGGATGACCTTGGCCGCCTTTTCCCGGTCGAACGACTCTCGGACGACGAACAGGACGAGCAGCGTCGCGGTGAACAGCATGGCTCCGGTTATGTAGAAGATCGGCCGGTAGCCGACGGCGTCGGCCAGCAGCCCGCCGATCAGCGGACCGAGGATGGTGCCGGCTATGCCTCCGGACTGGAGCGTGCCCATCGCGAAGCCCATCCGCTCGCGCGGCGCGCTGGAGCTCATCAGCGACACGGCGGCGGGATTCATGCCGGATATCGTGCCGTTCAGCAGGCGCAGGGCGAGCAGCTGCCAAGGATGGTTGGCGAAGCCCATGAGCACGATGACGAAAGCCATGCCGAAGCCGGAGCGCAGCAGCATGACCTTGCGCCCGTACTGGTCGGACAGCTTGCCCCAGAGCGGCTGGAACAGGAACGAAGTGACGAAGTTGCCGGCAAAGATGACCCCGGCCCAGAGAGCGACGCTGTGGGGATTGCTGATGCCAAGATCCTGCTGCAGGTACAGCGGCAGAAACGGGGTGATCATCGTCATTCCGGCCATGCCGAGAAAGAGCGTGACCCAGAGGACGATCAGATTTTTCATCCATGCTTCCATGGCGGTTCACCTTCTTGATGAGTCGGACCGCATCCATGGGAGGATCCGGCCTTCGATTTGGAGATGCGTAAGGATGCGCAGGACATGACGGACGGGAAGGATGAGATGTCATTGCTTCGCTGCTCGCGAAGCCGATGCCCGGAGCGGCCGGGAGCTGCAGAGCGTTGCATGAGAAGCCGATGCCCGGAACGGCCGGAAGCCGGATCTTCATAGGGCGGAGCCGTCGCCAGGCGATGCGAGCTGCATTCAGACGCTGCTGCGAAGCACGAGGCCGGGGACGAGGCCGACTCTCTCGACGGAGGAATGAGGCATCTTAATCCGGCGTTCCAGAGCTTCGACGGCTCTCTGGCCGAGCACTTCCTTGCCGAGATCGACCGTCGTCAGCGGCGGCTGGCTGCGCGTCGAGCCTTCGATGTTGTCGATGCCGGCGACGCGGCAGCGATCCGGCACCGCCACGCCGCGGGCGCGCAGCATGCTCAGCAGGGCAATCGCGATGTCGTCGTTGGCGCACAGGAAAGCGTCGGGAAGGTCCTCTTCCTTGAGCCTCCCGAGCCGCGCGTCCAGATCGCCTTCCCACTCCCTGGAGTAAGGCACATTCCATCGCCGCAGCTCGCCTGCCTTGCGCAGGGAGAACATCTGCTCCAGCGCCGAGCGGCACCCGAGCCAGCGCTCGCGGAAGCTGACCGAGAACTTCTCGCTTCCGACAAAGATGAAGCGCCTGCAGCCATGGTCGAGCAGGGCGCCGGCGATCATGCGCGCGGCGGCGATGTTGTCGTTGGCGACGCTGTCGAGCCCGGAGAACGGCTCCTGATGGTCGACGAGCACGACCGGAATCCCGGTTCTTTTCATGGCGGTGAGATGCCGCAGGGGAAACGCTCCGACAGCGAGACCGCCGACGCACAGCGAACGGTTGAGATAGGGAGGCAAAATATCTTCCTGCCGGCCTTCACCCATCGGAGAGAGGACGACGGTTCCCCAGCCGCGCGAGCGGCAGCCTTCCTGGATGCCGGACAGGACGCGCTGCCAGTACATAGGTTCTTCCAAATGTCCCCGCGACATCCATATGACGACGAACCGCTCATGGCCGGGGGCATCTGTCGCCCGTTGTTCCCCGCCATCGACGATGGCCTGAATGCCGGCCGCCGTGCCCGGCGACTCCGCCGCGCGCGGCGCGGAGCGGGAAAGGCGCGCCTCTGGAGGGCTGTAGCCCATCGCTTTGGCCGTGTCCAGCACTTTCTGGCGCGTCGCTTCGCTGACGCCCGACTTGCCGGACAATGATTGGGAAACGGTATATTTGGACACTTGCAGCCGATCGGCGATCTGCTGCATCGTGATTTTTTTTCCTCTTGACATGAAAGCCTTCACCCTCTAAAGTTTGGTTGCTTTCTGATGGTTATTAGCCTAACAAACCTAACAAACCTATTATAAATCAAAACCGCGGGGTGCTCAATCATGAAAAAATGGCTGACCTTCTATGACAATGAATTTCCTTTTGCCGGTCCTAGACCTGGCAGCGCCGACCTCGGCGCTTTGCAGGACACGCTGACCGGAGCGGCCGAGCTGGCCGACAAATTAAGGGAAGAACGGCCGCAAGCGCTCGTCATGCTGCATGGACCGTACTTTCCCAAGCAGGCATGGCCGGCTCTGCTGGAGCATGTGAAGCGCGGCGGAGGTCTCGTGACGATCGGCGGCATACCGCTGCGCATTCCCGTTCTCCATACAGCCGAGGGCTGGCTGCCCGAGGCGGAGCAGACGTCGTATCACCAAACAATCGGCATCCATGAAGCGCTTGAAGTCCAGACAGGCCTGGTGACGGAGCTCAAATCCTCCCGCGCCATTCCGCTGCTGTCCGGCGACGAGGGGCTTTTCTCGCCTGCTCCGACCTACGGGCTGGCTCTTCATGTGACTCGCTCGCATGACCATCCGGCCGAGAACGGCTCGGGCGGTCCGATGGACGCCCATATTTATCCGCTGCTGACCGGCCTCGACAAGGACGGCCGCGAGCGCTGCGCTCCCGTCGTGCTGATCGAGAATACGAAGGGCGACTTCGCCGGCGGACGCTGGATCCTTGCGAACCGCGAAGCCGGAGCGGCATTCTGGGAGGGCGGGAAAGGCGCCGAGGCGCTTGCCCGCTGGGCGGCATTCGCCGTCAGCGGCGTGACGGAATGGTGGCTCAAGCCGAACTACGCCTGCTTCGAGATCGGCGAGAAGCCGGTGCTGACGTTCCAGCGCCAGCGGCTGAACGTGCAAGGGGACAGCGAGTGGAGCGTGCGGTATGAGGTCCGTCTTGAGGGAGGGCAAGGGGATCGCGTCGTAGCCGAAGGCGGCTTCGAGCTGTCTTCCGGAGCGCTGGCCGACTATGAGCGCGTGCCGCTGCCGTTCCAGGCGGAACCGGGCTACTACAGCGTCGAAGCGGAGCTGACCGGCAAGCAGAGCGGCGAGATCCGCCGCCTTTCCCAGGGCTTCTGGGGACGCGACGAGGAGCTGCTGCGCCGGGGCGAGATGATTACGGTGAACCGCGATTATTTCGTCAAGGAAGGCAAGCCGCTGCCGATCGTCGGCATGACCTACATGACGAGCGACGTCGCGCGCAAATACCTCCATCTGCCGAACGCGTCCGTGTGGAACCGCGACATGGCGCAGATGGCGAAGGCCGGCATCAACACGATCCGCACCGGCCTCTGGACGGCTCTCCGCAAGATGGCCTTCGTGGACGGCCATGTCAGCGAAGAGATGCTGCGCGCCGTCGATGCGCTGTTCCTGACGGCCAAGCGCCACGGCCTCGAGGTCGTCTTCAACTTCTTCGCCTTCACGCCGGAGCTGTGGGAAGGGGAGAATCCTTATCTCGATCCGCGCAGCGTGGAAGCCCAGAAGCGGTTCATCACGTCCATCGTTACGCGTCACAAGCATTCCGCCCACGTGCACTGGGATCTCATCAACGAGCCGACGATGTTCGATCCGAACAAGCTGTGGAACGCCGCGAGCACGCTCGGAGACCGCTTTGAGCTGGCCGCTTACCGCGAATGGCTGCAAAAGCGCCACGGCTCCATCGTCAAGCTGCAGGAGCGATGGAACATGACCGAAGCCGAGCTGCCTTCGTTCGACGGCATCATGCCGCCGACGCCTGGCGATATCGGCTTCTCCACGACAGAGCTGTACGAGAAGCGCAGCGGCCAGTGGCTCGATTACCTGCTCTTCTCGCAGGACATGCACAACCGCTGGGCTTCCGAGCTGCGCGCGGCGATCCAGGCCGTCCAGCCGAAGCAGCTGGTGACGGTCGGCCAGGACGAGGGGCTGCAGGCGCAGCGTCCGTCCCCGCTCTTCTATGAAGAAGCGGTCGACTACACGACCGTGCACTCGTGGTGGAAGAACGACCAGCTCGTGCTTGACGGCATTTTCGCGAAGACGCCTTATAAGCCGAACGTCATCCAAGAGACCGGCATCATGTATATCGAGACTCCGGACGGCTTCGCCAAGCGCACCGAGGAAGAGCTGCACAGCATCCTCGAGCGCAAGTACGCCTATGCGTTCTCGACCGGCGGCGCCGGAGCGGTCCAATGGATCTGGAACATCAACTTCTACATGCACAATATCAACGAGTCTCATATCGGCGCCCTGCGCGCCGACGGCACCGAGAAGCCGGAGGCCGATGTGTCCTACGACTTCGGACGCTTCATCCGCGAAGCGGGCCATCTGTTCGAGGACCGCAAGCTGGAGGAGGTCGCGGTCGTCTATCCGTACAGCAACGACTTCTCCAACCGCTCGCTGGCCGAGGACATCACTTCGCGCCTGACGCGCTCGCTCGCCCACCGCATGAATGTGCCGTTCCGCTCCTTAGGGGAGTATGACCTGCATGTGCTGAAGGATGCGGCCTACGAGCAGCCGAAGCTGATTCTGATGCCGTCGGCACATGCGCTCAGCGACGAGGCTTTCCGCGATCTTACCCGCTGGGCGGAGACGACGGGAGGCACGCTGCTCGTCACCGGCCCGCTGAACCTGGATGCCTACTGGCATCGCAGCAGCCGCGCCGAAGCGCTCACCGGCCCGGCCGTTCTGGCCAACATCCGCCGCGAGGAAGCGCTGGAGCTGGACGGCGAGCTGCTGCAGATCGGCTTCGCCGGCGACGCCATCGCCAAGCTGAACAAGCAGACGCTGCTGGATGAAGACGGACGTCCCGTACAGGCGGCCTCCCAGCTTCATGAGATCGCGATCGGCAATGGACGCCTCCTCTGGTGTCCGCTTCCGCTGGAGCTGGCCGAGAGCTATATCGCTCTCGAGGCCGTGTACGACCGCGCTCTCGAAGCTGCGGGAGTATCGGCCGAGCTGGAATGGGAGCAGGGAGGAGAGCTCGCGGGCGTATACGGACGCAAGCTCGATTTCGCCCATGGCGCCGTCTATATTTTCGTATCGGAATATGCTCTGGACGCCAAGATCGCCATCAAGGACCCCGTTACGGGCAGCCGCTATTCCTTCACGCTGGAAGCCGAGCGCTCGGTGCTGTTCGCGGCGGACCGGGAAGGCCGCATCGTCAGCGTCTACCGTCCGGATCAGGTCGAAATCCAGGCGCAAAACGGCTGAGACGGACCCGCTAGAGTTGCCGGCTGCCGGCTGCAACCGGACCGCTGCCGAACGCCTGGCGGCCGCCTGGCTGCAAGCCTGCGGATAAGCGGCAACGTAACGGACAGCAAGGTATTGTCCGTCCCATGAACAACATCGCTATACGGAAAGAGCCTCCGCCGGTTCAGCTGGCAGAGGCTCTTTTGCGTACAAAGGCATTCTTAAACGGCTGAACCGGCCGGGAAACGCTGTGGAGGAAGGCTCATCCGCGCCCGTCAGGCATCGGCTCCTCCGTTACTGCGAAGATGCGGCTTGGCTCCGAAAGTCCGCGGCGGCCAGCTTCAACGCGTCCTCAAGCGTCCCCTCCGCTATGGCGGCGGGGACGCCCAGCATCAGATTTACCGGCAGTCCGAACGCTTCGATGGACATGCCGTCGCGGTACAAGCCGGTGTCGGAATCCGTATCCTCCCGGAGCTTGTCCTCCATCGTCCGTGCGTCCAGCAGATGGGCGTACAGAGGCTTGCCCAGGGCGTATGCAAGCCCGCATTCAAAGACCGTGCCGGCGTCGGGCTCCTGACCCCGGAACGGATTCAGGTTGGCGATGACGAGATCCGCCTGCCGCACAAGCCGGACGTTGCCCTCGAAGATGGCTTGCGCCGTTGCCGAGCGCGAAGGAAGCGGCTTGATGTCCTTGTCGAGCGGGAAGATGCCCTGGAAGCCGTATTCGGAGCAGAGCGCCTTCAGCCGCCTGCCTTCCTCGGCCGCATCGGGCCGGAACACCTCGAAGCCTGCCAGGTATGCTTTTGGAATTGCCGCCTCTGAGTTTGCCATCGGAATCATCTCTCCTCTATTTTTCTGGTTCAATTATAAGGGAAATTCCTCTCTCAAGAGAAGACAGTTGGCTGGAAAGGCGGGGCAGGCAAGAGATGGGGCGGATTTCCATGCCTATGAATGCCTGCTCGTTGAAGAGATGGATTGTGATTTTATTTTCCCCGTGGTTATAATGAGCTGACTGATGAAGTCTCCTGATGCCGTAGGATAAATTAGGACAGGCAGGTGGCAGCCGTGTTCAAGGTTCTGGTTGTGGATGATGAGCCGATGATGCTGGATGGGTGGCGGTCGATCGTGGATTGGACCGGGCACGGCTACGAGCTGTGCGGAATGGCCGAAGATGGATTGGAAGCGCTCTCTTTTGTGGAGAGCGGGAAGATCGATCTGTTGGTGACCGATATTCGGATGCCCTTGATGGACGGTCTGGAGCTGATCCGCACGCTCCAGGAGGACAAGGGGATCCGCGTCAAAACCGTCATCGTCAGCGGGTATTCTGAATTCAGCTATGCGCAGCAGGCCATGCGTTATCAAGTGGAACACTATCTGCTGAAGCCGCTGCTTCCGGACGAGATCCACCGTCTGCTGGCCGAGCTCGCACCGCCTCTGGAGGAAGAGAGAAGAAGGGAAGCGGCCAGGGACAAGGACACGGCCGCGGCTGCCGCCTCCATCATCGTCCGGCTGCTCGGAGGCGGAGCGGCCGATGCGCTGGAGGAAGCAAGCCGTCTTCTGGGAGCGGAAAAGCACAGCCGGTGCCGCCTGATTGTCGCCGAAGATGCGGCCGGTCCTCGCGACAATACGGGAATTGGGACCGCGCTGGAGAACCGGCTGAAACCGATCGCCGAAGCGTTCCGGAAGAACAAGCTCGGAGCCTGGAGCTTCAGAGTCGGGCCTGGACGGATCGGTCTGCTCATCATCGGACCCGAGACGGAGGAGGAGGGTTTCGAAAGCCTTTTGGCGGATGCTTCCACCGGTCTGGAGGACTTGCTCCGGCAGACGGCGCTGTTTTGCAGCGGAGCCGCGGAGCTGTCCTTGCTGCCCGAGCTTTACAGGCAGATCGAGAACATGCGCGGAAGAAGGCTCCCCGGACAACGTCAAGGGGTGTTCCGTCACGCAGGCTGCTTCCAGCCCGGGCCGTGCACGCTGGAGGAGGTCACGATTCGAACCGACTCGCTGGTCCGGTCCATCCAAGCCGCCGATTTCAAAGCTATCGACAGCTCCGTTGACAGGCTGAGCGATTTGCTGGCGCAAGCGGGCTTGCGGGGAGGCTGGAGGAGAATGGTTCTGGATCATGTGCGGGGAGAGCTGCTCCGCGCATTTGGAGAAGCAGCCGTGAAACCGATCGCAGGCCGCGCAGCAGCAGAGCAGAGCCTGCTTTTGCGCGAACGTCCTGAGCTGATCCCGGCAGAGGAGGCGGATGCTGCGCTCAAGCGGATTTGCGCCATAATCGCCCATGATCTCGCAGCGGCCAAGCCGACAACAAGCGATGCGCGCAAGGCGGTCGAGGAAGCCGTAGCCATGCTGAAGCGGGAGTTCCGATCCCGGATCAAGCTGCAGGAAGTAGCCGGGGCTTTGGGATTTCATCCGGTCTATTTCGGCCAGCAATTCAAGAGAGAGGCCGGATTGTACTTCCATGACTACGTTCACCGGCTGCGGATCGAGGAAGCCCAGCGGCTGCTTCGGCGAACGGATCTGAAAATGGCCAGCATAGCCAAATCCCTCGGCTATCGCGACACGGACACTTTTACCGCCAAATTTAAGGCGATTGCGGGAGAGCTTCCTTCCGCTTACAAGAGCAGGTGGTCGAGATGAAGGGCAGAATCGACAGGCTCAGAATCTTCTACAGAATCAACGATATTCCCTTGAAGCTCAAATTCCTGCTGATTTATCTGCTGTGCGTGCTGGTACCAATCATGTCGATCAACGTGTTCTTCTATTACCGCAATTCGGAAGACATCCAGCTCCGCGAGAAGGAAAACCTGAGAAAATCGATGGAGCGGGCATCCGGCGAGCTGCTGGGCATGATCGAGGAAAGCGTCGCGCTCGACCGGTCGATTGCAAGCGACGATTCGATCTACGAGGCGCTCGACCGAGAGTACGAATCCCCGATTGAATACTATAAAGTGTACAACAGCTTTCTCCGCGACCGGATGACGCGCTACAAGTCCGACAACATCCTGCAGGTCCGCGTCTATACGAACAACTTGTCCATCCAGAGCGGAACCAATTATCAAGTCATTGAAAGCATTTCGAAGGATCTCCCGTGGCTGGAGCAGCTGAATCGGTCCAGAGTCAACATCCTCACAGTCGCTTATGACGAGAAAAGCGGTTTTAATCCGGGTCAGAGAATCAGTGTGGTCAGCCGAATGAACACCTTCTCCTCCTACAGCAAATATATGAAATTCGTGCGCATCGACCTCAATATAGAGAAGATCGAAAGCATTCTGAACCGGGAAATCGACAGCCTGAAGCTGCGCCTGCTGGATGAAAAAGGGCGTACAGTCGCCTCCAGTCCGGGGTTGGAGGCCGAAGGAGCCGATTCGGCCCGGCCGGCCGCCGGCTACACCATGAACCACGCGATTGGAGACTTCAGTTATGTAAAGAACTGGAGGCTTGTCGGCGTGGCGGATACGCATCGGATCGACAGCCTTCTTCATGATGCTTTTATTTCTATTGTCTGGCTGGCCGTGCTGAGCACCCTTATCCCGTCACTGCTCATTTTCATCCTTTTCCGCTCTTATCATTACCGTGTGAAGAAACTGTCCAGGCATATGGAGAAGGTGCGCAACGAGCGATTCGATCTTATTGACATCCAGGAAGGGCGCGACGAGATCGGGGGCTTGATCCGGACGTTCAATGTCATGATTGAGAAAATAACCTCTCTGATCAACGACGTCTATAAGCTGGAAATCCGGCAGAAAAACATGGAGCTGGAAACGGTCCGAACAGAGCTTTCCATGCTGCAAAGCCAGATGAATCCCCATTTTTTGTTCAACACGCTGAACGCTCTGTTGATTGTATGCGTCAAGAACGGCTATACGGGGGTAACCGGAATCATCAAGAACCTGTCCGTGCTTATGCGTCAGCTGCTCAGCGGAGCTGACGGGCTCGTGCCTCTCCGGGAAGAGCTCGAGTTCACCTCGATGTATTTGCAGATCGAGAAGTTCCGTTTCGGCGACCTGTTCAACTACTCGTTCCATATCGATCCGGAAGCGATGGATCTTCTCATTCCGCGGATGAGCATTCAGCCGCTGGTGGAGAATGCTTGCAAGCATGGGCTGCAGGCGAGGAAAGAAGCGCGGACCATCTCGATCGCCGCCAAGCTGACCGAGCTCGCTCTGGAAGTGCACGTGAGAGACAACGGCATCGGCATGGAAGAAGACAAGCTTAAGCGGCTGATGGAGAATGTCCGCGTCGACAATGCGATGGACGGCCGCATTGGAATCAGGAATGTCTACCGCCGTCTGGAGCTGTTCTATCATGCGAATGTCCGCTTTATTCTGGAGAGCTCTCCCGGCCTCGGGACGGACGCCGGCTTCCATATTCCGCTTTCCAGGCTGCTTTCGAATGAAGAGGAGGGCATAAGCCGTGTACACCGTCCTTTTGGTTGATGACGAGCCGATCGCTGCCGAGGGGCTCATGCTTATGATCGATTGGGAAGGCTTCGGTTTCCGGGTAGCGGGCATCTATCATACAGGGCAGGATGCATTTGAACATATAAGCCGCGATCCGCCGGACCTCGTTGTGACGGATATCCGGATGCCGCTGATGGATGGATTGGAGATGATCGAACAGACCCGGCAGCGGGGGAATACGGACACTCAATTCGTTCTGACAAGCGGCTACAACGATTTTCACTACGCCAGGAGAGCGCTGCATCTCGGCGTTACGTCCTATCTGGTCAAGCCGATCCTCGACCGCGAAGCCCGCGAGGTGCTCGACGGCGTGCTGAGCATGATCCGGGACAAGGAGCGGCAAGTCCGGATTCAGGAGAGCGCGGGCCGCTATGCCGTCGACCATTCTCTGTCCGTGCTGGTCTTCGGAGGCGACGAAGAAGCAGTGGACGAGGCGAAATCAGTGGCATCCTCCTGGGCGGGAGAGGCGGAGGGATGGACGTACATCCACGTCGATGCCGACGAAGCGGATAGAGGCTGCGCTCGCGAGACGGCTCGGAACCTTGCCGAGAGCACCCCATTCTGCCGGTTGATCGATCGAGACCCGGATGCGTTCGGCCTCGTGCTCGGCTGGCGCCATCCGGCTGAGCCTGCCGTCCGGTCTTTTGCAGATCGGCTGCTGGCCTTATTGCGGGAACGATCGGAAGGGCGGCCGAGAATTGCGGTTGGCTGCGGCGTGAAGCGGCTGGAGGAGCTTGTGGAATCTGCGGCAGGAGCAGCGGAAGCCGAGCGCTTTTTGTTCTTCGGAAAAACGGATATCGTGTATTATGACGAGATCCGCGATCGGACCCTTACCTTCGATCCCGAGATTCTGAAACTGGCCGATGGCATCGTCGACATCGTGGAGAGCGGCCGCGGAGAAGCGCTGTCCGATTCAATACTGGGCGCGTTGCGGACCTTTGAATCCGATCGGATCGCTCCGGAGCTGATTTCGATCTTCCTGATTCAGGTCGTGCTTCGCTGCGCCTCGCTCTACAAGGAAATGGGAGGGGATTCCGATGAGCTTCTATTGAATTGGGGCATGGATCAAAAGCTCAGGAAAGGGCTGAACCTATCGGATGCGGGGGTTTTGCTGGTGGAGTTCTGCCTGCAATGCCAGAGCGCCTGTGCTTCCCTTCTGGATCGCCGGAGCGGGGGCGCCATCCGGAAAGCGGCGGATTATCTGCGCCTTCATTATGCCGAGCCCAGCACGATCAAGGAAATCGCCGAGCGCTTGTTTGTCAATCCTGTCTACTTGGGACAATCCTTCTCCCGCAAGTTCGGCATCGGAATCCTTGATTTCATCCATGATTTGCGCATCAATGAGGCTGTAAATAGACTTCAGGGAACGGATGAGCCGCTGTCGTCGATCGCGGAATCGGTCGGATACAGGGGGTATCAGCAATTCCTCAAGCAATTCGAGAAGCGGCTAGGGATGAAGCCGGCTGAGTTCAGGAGCCGGGAGCGGAATAACGGACTTGCCGGAGATGGACGCCTTTAATTCTGGGGGGGCAATGCTTAATTTTACTTATTATGTAACCGCATACATTTCTCCATACTGAAGAAGCAAGGATTCAAGATTTCCGAAGGAGGAGAAATAGATGGGGGTAATCCCAACCAATGCTCTGCGAGGAACGGCTGCGATCGTCCTTGCCATGAGCCTGGCGCTCGCCGGCTGCAGCGAATCAAACGGGGGCGGAACGAACCAGGCCTCGACTTCCGCTAATGGCGGAACGGATTCCGCTTCGCCGCCTGCGGCCACGGACAATGCGAAGCCGCTGGACATCTCCATGTTCATCGTGACACCCAACCAGGCGCCTGCTCCGGACAACCGGATTTACAAGAAGATTCAGGAGGAGCTCAACGTCAAGATCAACATGGAATTTCTGGTAGGAGACGCGCAGCAGAAGATCGGCGTCATGATTGCTGGCGGCGAATACCCGGATCTGATTACGGCCGATACGAAGCTGGTTGCGGCCAAAGCGGTCATTCCGCTGGAGGATCTTATCGAGCAGTATGCTCCGAACCTGAAGAAGCACTACGCCAGCGCCTGGAACAAGATGAAGGATTCCAGCGACGGCCATATCTATTGGCTGCCTAACTACGGCATTGTTTCAGGACAGGATCTTGGCACCTACTACTCGGGTCCGGCCTTCTGGATTCAGAAGGATGTGCTCAAGGAAGCGGGATACCCCACTCCGAAAACGCCGGATGAATATTTCAAGCTTATCCGCGATTATGCGGCCAAACATCCCAAGATCGACGGCAATCCGACGATCGGCTATACGACGCTGGCATACGACTGGCGAACGTTCCCGCTCCTCAATCCGCCGGAGCATCTGACAGGACATCCGAACGACGGCGGCGTTGTCGTGGATGACGGAGTCGCGATGGTATTCGCCGACAAAGACATTTCCAAGCGCTATTACAAGGATTTGAACAGTCTGTTCAACGAGGGCCTGATGGATAAAGAGGCTTTCGTGCAAAATTATGACCAATATTTGGCCAAAATCGCCTCGGGCCGCGTGCTCGGCATGTTCGACCAGCATTGGAACTTCCAGACCGCCGAGGATACGCTGGTCTCGCAGGGCAAGATCGGCAGCACTTATGTGGGATTCCCGCTCACGTATGATTCCAGTATCAAAGAGTACTATCGGGACAGCGCGCTTCCCAATCTCAACAACGGATTCGGAATCAGCAAGGACGCCAAGGATCCGGTGCGGATCATCAAGTTCCTGGACGCTCTCATGAGTGAGGATTGGCAGAAAACGCTGTCATGGGGCGAGAAAGACGTGGATTACAAAGTCGGAGACGACGGCAAGTTCTATCGTACGCCTGAACAGCGCAAGCAGCAGGAAGACCCGACCTGGAAGCTGGCCAATCGTGCCGACGGGCTGTTCGGCGCTCTGCCCAAGATTGAAGGCACCTTCTCCGATGGCAACGCCACCAGCGCGGGCAACCAGCCTGGCGAATACTACGATTCGCTGAAGGCCGAGGACAAAGAGCTGCTCGATGCTTACGGCTTCAAGACTTGGATGGATTTCTTCTCTCCTCCTCCCCCGAATCCGGTCTACTATCCGGCATGGCAGATCGACCTGATCGACGGATCGCCGGCTGCGGTCGCAAACAAGCAGATGACGGATGCTTCCCTCAAGTACCTGCCGATCGCCATCATGTCCAAGACGGATAAATTCGACCGTGCTTGGGACGATTATGTGGACGCTTACAAAAAAATCAATGTGAAGGCTTACGAGGACAGAATCAACGAACAGATACAGTGGCGCATGAAAAACTGGGCCAGCAACTAGCCCAGCCAAGGCAGGAAAGGCTGTGGCAACCGGCGGCGCGTAAGCCGCCGGCTGCCATCGCTAATCCTCGTCAGGCCGAGGCAGCATCGGAGGTGCGGAGAAATGGAAGAAATTCCGGAAGGACACATGCAATTGAACCATGCCGAAACGGCGCCCATGCTCCGGGCTTCCCGCTTCAGGCGGCTGCGCGATCAAAAGCAGCTTATGTGGATGTCGCTGCCCATACTGGCCTACGTTTTTTTTATTTTCGTATTACCCTATCTGGGGCTGGACGATGGCGTTTCAGAACTATAGTCCGGCCAAGAGCTTCGGGGAGCAGGCCTGGGTAGGCTTCGACCAGTTCAAGTTTTTGTTCGGAGACGATACCTTTCTGCTCGTGCTGCGCAATACGATCGCCATGAGCGTCATCAACATGGTGCTTGGTTTCGTGACCGCAATCGCCTTTGCAGTCCTGCTCAACGAGGTCAAGACCCGCTGGTTCAAGCGGACGATCCAGACCATTTCCTATCTGCCTCATTTTCTTTCCTGGATCATCGTCACCGGCATCGTCGCGACGACGCTCTCGGTCGACGGAGGCATTGTCAACGTCCTCCTGATGAAGCTTGGATTCATTCAGGAGCCGATCATGTGGCTGAGCAAGCCGCACTACTTCTGGGGAATTGTCGGTGCTTCCCATGTGTGGAAGGAGATAGGCTGGAACGCGATCATCTATTTGGCCGCTATTACGTCCATTGATCCATCCCTATACGAAGCGGCCGAAATAGATGGGGCCAACCGCTATAGAAAAATGCTGCATGTCACGCTTCCGGGCATCAGGCCGATCATCATCATCCTGCTTATCATGAACCTGGGCTGGATTCTGGACGCCGGCTTCGAGGTGCAGTACCTGCTGGGCAACGGAGTCGTCGTCGACTGGTCCCAGACGATCGACATCTTCGTACTCAAATACGGGCTGCAAATCGGCAATTACTCGCTTGCGACGGCAGCAGGCATATTCAAGACGGTCGTCAGCATCGTTTTACTTTTCTCCGCCAACATGCTCGCCAAGCGGTTCGGCGAAAACCGATTGATCTGAGGAGGACAGCCCGATGAGAACAAGATCGCCGCGGCTGGAGCCGGCCGCCTTCCATTCGTTCAATGCCATCGTCATGATCTTGCTGGCGATCGTAACCCTTTACCCGTTCTTGAATACGCTGGCCATATCGTTCAATGCCGGCAACGATACGATTCGGGGGGGCATCTATCTGTGGCCGAGGGTATGGACGAGCCAGAACTACAAGGCCGTATTCGCAGGCGGAGCCATCTATCATGCATTTTGGATTTCGGTCGCGCGGACCGTCATCGCCGTCGTCCTCAACCTGTTTCTGACTTCCATTTTGGCTTACGCGGTCAGCCGCAAGGAATACGTCTTCGCCAAGCCGATCACGATCATCGTCGTGCTGACGATGTATTTCAACGCGGGCCTCATTCCATCGTATTTCTTGATCAAGGACCTTCATCTGCTCAACCATTTCCTGGTCTACATCATCCCCGGCCTGATCAGCGCCTTCAACATGATCGTCATCCGGACCTATATCCAGACGCTTCCCGAGGGGCTCATCGAATCGGCGAAAATGGACGGGGCGGGCGATTTCCGGACGTTCATCTCGATCGTCCTGCCGCTCTGCCAGCCGGTTCTGGCTACTGTCGCGCTATTCGTGGCGGTCGGCCAGTGGAACGCTTGGTTCGATACCTTCCTGTATGCTTCATCCAAGCAAAATCTCAGTACGCTGCAGTACGAGCTGATGAAGCTGCTTTCCTCTTCGATGTTCTCGAACAGCAGTGCTTCCGTCGCCAACGGAGCGGATAAGGGGGCCGTGCACAATATGGTGACGCCCATGTCGATTCGGGCTTCGATAACCATCGTCGCGTCCCTTCCGATCCTGGTGGTCTATCCGTTCCTGCAGAAGTATTTCGTGCAAGGACTTCAAATCGGCGGCGTGAAGGAGTAGCGAAGAGAGCGGATGGTCCGAGAAGGGCTCCGCAGGTAGACGGCGGGTTCGGCGGCATGAGGAACAAGATAAAGAGCCTTCTACGGCTCTTTTTTTTGCTCTCTTTCTATTGACAATGATAATCGTTATCAATATTATAGGGTAGTAATTGATATTGATTCTCATTATTAATCAGGAGGGGTTTACATGGTTTATAAAAAATGGGTGCTGACAACAGCGGCTTCGGCGCTGCTTCTATCCGCCGGAGCCGGAGTTGCGGCTCCAGCTCAAGTATCTGCGGCGCCCGCCGCCATCAAGGTGGCTCTGGACGGCAAGCAGCTCAGCCTCGATGCAAGTCCGATCGTCACCAGCGGCAGGACGCTGGTGCCGTACAGCTCAATCGTAAAATCCCTCGGAGGAAGCGCGCAGTGGGACGCCTCGTCGAAAACCGTTACGGCTTCCGGCAGGGGCGTGAACGTCAAGCTGACCGCAGGCTCTTCCACCGCATACATAAACGGCTCGAAAGTGGCTCTCGACGCCGCCCCTGTCATCCAGAACGGACGCACCTTCGTGCCGCTCCGCCTGCTGTCCGAGGCATTCGGCAAGTGGGTGAGCTGGAATCAAGGCAGCCGCACGGCCGCCATCAGCAGCACCTTGACGCTCAAAACGAGCACAGGCAGCTTCACGCTGAAGGCGAAGCCGAAGCGGATCGTCACCCTCTCGTCGGCGGATACGGAAATGATCTACGCGCTGGGCGGAGCCGTAGTCGGCCGTCCGACCGCGCTCGGCGCCGTCAATCCTCCGGCAGCGGCCTCGGCCGTAGAAGTCGGCAGCACGCACGGCATTCTCTTCGAGAAGCTGGCATCGGTGAAGCCGGATCTCGTCATCGCCAGCCCTGCGCTGAAAAGCCAGCAGGCGACGATCGAGAAGCTGGGCGCCAGGTGCTGTTCAATTCGCAGAACACGTTCGAGGACATCAAAGCTTCCGTCCGCCTCTACGGCAAGCTGCTCGGCAAAGAGAGCAAGGCGGAGGAAATTACGGCCGGCATGGACAGATCCGTCGGCAGCCTGAAAAAGCCGGCGTCCAAGCCGAAAACGCTCATAGTGTACGGCGCTCCCGGCAGCTTTGTCGTCGCCCTGCCGACGAGCTATCCCGGCAGCTTCCTGGAGCTTGCGGGTGGAGAGAACGTCGCTTCCAAGTTCCCTAAGATGGACACGATGCCCCAATACGCAGAGCTGAGCATGGAGCGCATCGTCGCCTCCAATCCGGAGCTGATCCTGCTGATCACGCATGGCGACGCCGCTGAAGTGAAAGCCGGCTTCAAGAAGCAATTCGAAGGCAATGCGGCCTGGAAGTCGCTGCCGGCTGTGAAAAACGACCGCTTCGAGGTGCTGCCGCAGGATCTGTTCGCAGCCAATCCGGGCATCCGCGCGCCTAAAGCGATCGAGACGATCAACAACCTGCTTCTGCAGGTGGACTGATGGCGGCGGTAATGACTCCGGGAGAGCTCAGGCGCTCCCGAAACCCCGCTTGGGCGCGGAATGCCGCCGTGCTCAGCGCCGTATCCGCATTGCTGGCGCTGGCCGCGCTGTCAGGCCTGGTTATCGGCGCCATCCATATTCCGATCCGGGAAGTGTGGAGCGTGCTGCTCCATCCGGCGGATACGGAAGCCTATCAGATCGTATGGAATCTGAGGCTGCCGAGGGTGCTGACCGGGATGATGGTCGGCTGCTGCCTTGGAACTGCTGGAGCCTTGCTGCAGGGGGTATTCCGGAATCCGCTTGCCGACCCCGGCATAATCGGCGTCTCTTCCGGCGGCGGTCTGGCTGCGATCGCCATCATGATTCTGTTTCCGGCGCAGATCGCGCTGCTGCCTGCCGCCGCTTTTGTCGGAGCTCTGGCCGCATCCGCCGTCGTTTATTTGCTGGCATGGAAGGGAGGGGCTTCTCCGGTGAGGCTGATTCTGGCCGGCGTTGCCGTCAATTCCCTGCTCGGAGCGGCAATGTCCGCCCTGATGATCCTCAACAGTGAAAAGGTGCAGTCCGTGCTGCCCTGGATGTCGGGCAGCTTGAACGGGAGAAGCTGGCCGCATGTCGACACGCTGTTTCCTTATGCGCTGCTCGGCATCGCAGCGGCGATGATGCTGATCAAGCCCGCCAACCTGCTGGCGCTCGGAGACGATGCCGCCAAGCTGCTCGGCGTCCGCGTCGAGGTGTACCGGCTGCTGATCGTGGCTTGCGCCGCTTTCCTGGCCGGCGCCGCCATCAGCACGGCCGGCATGGTCGGCTTTGTCGGCCTTGTCGTGCCGCATATCGCACGTCTGCTCATCGGCGGCGACTACCGGATTTTGCTGCCTGTATCCGCCGTCGGCGGCGCCGCTCTCGTCACTTTGGCGGATACGGCTGCGCGCAGCTGGTTCGATCCGATCGAGTTTCCGGTCGGCATCCTGCTGGCACTGCTCGGAGCTCCGTTCTTCCTCTACCTTCTGCGCAAGGGGGCGAAACGATGAATGTGATTCTAAGCCGCGGACTGAGCTACGGATACCGCAGCCAGCCTGCCGTCGACGCCGTCGACTTCGAGATCCGGACCGGGGAATGGCTCGGCATCGTCGGTCCGAACGGTTCCGGCAAGTCGACCGTGCTGCGCATGCTCGCCAGACTGGTCAAGCCCCATGGAGGGAGCGTGCTGCTGGACGGCGCGGAATTGGATTCCCTGAACCCGAAGGAAACCGCCCGAAAGCTGTCGATGCTGGCACAGAACCAGGATGCTTCGCTTGACATCACGGTCCGGGAGCTGGTCAGGAAAGGCCGGCATCCGCATCTGAAATGGTTTCAGGACGGAAGCTCTTCCGCTCACGAGGATGTCGTCGACTGGGCGATCGCAGCCGCTTCGCTGCAGGAGCTTCAGCATCGTCCGCTCCCGGCGTTGTCGGGCGGAGAACGCCAGCGCGCCTGGCTGGCGATGGCGCTCTGCCAGACGCCGGACATCTTGCTGCTCGATGAGCCCGGCACCTATCTGGACATCGCCCATCAGCTCGATCTGATGGAGCTGGTGCGCAAGCTGAACAAGGAGAGAGGCACGACCGTCGTCATGGTGCTGCATGATCTCAATCAGGCAGCGCGTTATTGCGACCGCCTGCTGGCGGTGAAGAAGGGCAAGATCGCCGCGGAAGGGACTCCTGGCGAGCTGTTCCGGGAAGAGTTTTTCCGCGATATTTTCGGAGTGTCCGGGCGGATCCGCACCGAAGACGGGATTCCCAGCTTTCAGCCGGTGCGGACGGTCAGGCAAAAGGCATAACGGCTTGCGGCTCTATCGCCGCTATATAATTATCTAACAGGAGGAGTCGTAAATGAAGGAACCGGCATTGGATCCATCTCTCGTAAGAGCGTTTGTAGCATCGGCGCATGGAGAGTTTGACCAGGTGAAGGCTTTGCTTGAGCAGGAGCCGAACCTGCTGCATGCGGCGATGAATTGGGGCGGAGGAGATTGGGAGACGGCGGTCGGAGCCGCTGCCCATACCGGTAGGAGAGACATTCTGGAGTGGCTGCTGGAAAAGGGAGCCCGGATCGATCTGTTCGCAGCGGCCATGCTGGGCGAGCTCGCGCTCGTCAAGGCGGCATTGGAGAAATATCCGGCCCAGCTGCATGCGGCAGGCCCGCATGGCATCACGCTTCTGCAGCATGCGCTGATGGGCGGCGAGCAGGCGGCGGCGACGGCAGACTTCCTGAAGTCGATGCTGAATGCTGCTTCCGAAGAGCCTGAAGCCGAAGCAGGAGCCATCCTTGTCGAAAATGTGATCAAGGTGAAGGCTGGGTTCGGAGAGGCTGTTCTTGAACGTTTCGCCAAGCCGAAGCAGGTGCATACGTTCAAAGGGTTCATCCGCATGGATGTGCTGCACGGGAAAGCTGCGGATGGAGACGAGGAAATCCGGGTATGCACGACATGGGAGAGCAAGGCGGACTTCGAAGCCTGGGCGTCCAGCGACTCCTTCCGCGGCGCGCACTCGCGCCGGGACGGAGAATCCGGTGGCGGAGAGCAGGCTCCGGCCAACGGCCCTTCCCACGGCCAAGCTCAAGGTCATGCTCACGGCCAGTCCCACGGCCAAGCTCAAGGTCATGCTCACGGCCAGTCCCACGGACAGGGAGGAGCACTTGGATCGGCAGCTCAAGGTCCGGTAATCGGCAATAAAGTGACGATTTATCGTGTGGCCGCTTCCCATCTGCCTGCGTCAGCCGCTGCAGATGCTTCTGTCTGAGCCTGAACGAGGCCGAAACAAAAAAACAGACGCGGATTCCGATCCGGGTCTGTTTTTTTGCTGTTACTTATCTTCTTTATACTGGATGATCGGCCGGATGACCTGCGAGATCAACCTGATTTTCTCGGGGGAGCAGCCTTCGAGCATATCCATGATCTCGTGGCGGAGAAAATCTTGCGAGCTGCTGTTGGCTCCGCTCAGCAGATACTCCGGAGTTTCCTCCAGGACGACGCAAAGCTCGGATAGTCGGTCGAGATTGAGCGGGGTTTTGCCGCGTTCGATTTTGCTTATGTAAGCATTCGATACATCCAGATGCTCGGCAAGAGCCTCTTGGGTCATCCCCTTCTGCTCACGGGCTTTCTTGAAGCGCTTGCCAATAATCGAGTAGTCATATGCCACTATTCCATCACCCTACCAAACTATAACAACCTTTGAAACGGTCTTACATGTATCCCGATTCCAACTGAACCTATCGTTCAATCCTATTCGGAATGGGGGGATGCCCGGGATAGGCATGCCTTCCTGAATGCGCGATTTTCGGCACAGCCAAATGAAAATCCCCTGTGCAAGCTCTGCCCGGGCTGTGCTGAATGCCGGCGGGCGGAGCTATGCATAGGGGATTGTACGGTATGGATAAGCCGCTATTCGTCGCCGGCGCGTGAGCCGATCTCGCCTGCCGCCAGCCGGCTGAGCACGCGCGCGACTTCGGAAGCGAACACCGGCTTGCTGATGAAGTCGTCCATCCCCGCATCCGCGCAGATCTTCTTGTCGGATTCCTGGGCGAAGGCGGTCACGGCGGCGATGGCCGGCTGCCTGCCGAGGGGCAGCCGGCGGCGGATGGCGGACGCCGCTTCAAGGCCGTCCATGACCGGCATCTGCAAATCCATGAACACGATATCGTATCTTTGGCGCTCCAGGATGGACAACGCTTCGGCGCCGTTGCCCGCCGTATCGGCGAGACAGCCCATCTTGGATAGAATCGTCCTCAGCAGCGAGCGGTTGACGGAGTTGTCGTCGACGACCAGCGCCTTGATGCCGGGATAAGAGTTCGCGGCCAGCGGCGTCTCCGGATGAGGCGCTCCGGAATGTTCCGTCTGCAAGAGCTCGGAGTCCTCAGTCTGAGGAAGAGCGAAGCGGAGAACGAAGCTGAATACCGAGCCTTCGTCTTGAACGCTCTCGACTCCGATCGACCCGCTCATCAGCTCCACGAGCTTGCGGCAGATTGCAAGTCCAAGCCCCGTTCCCCCGTACTTGCGGTTGATCGCCGGATGCAGCTGGGAGAACGATTGGAACAGCAGGCTCTGCTTGTCCAGCGGGATGCCGATTCCGGTATCCCTGACGCTGAATTCCACCATGCAGGACGCCTGATCCGAAGCTTGCAGCGAAACCGACACGGTGACGGAGCCCTCGTCGGTGAATTTGACGGCGTTGCCGATGAGATTGGCGAGCACCTGGCGGATTCGTCCCGAATCTCCGATGACGAGGGACGGCAATTCGGCAGGGAAGCCGAGCTCAAGCGAAATGCCCTTGGCTCGCGCGCTGGCTCGGAACAGATCCGCAACGTCCGCGACGGTCTCCCGAATCTGGAACGGCTCCAGATCCAGCTCCATTTTGCCGGCTTCGATCTTGCTGAAGTCCAGCACTTCGTTGAGAATGCGCAGGAGCGCATCGCCGCTCTCGATGATGGTTTGCGCATATCCGTTCTGCTCCTCGTCCAGCTCCGTGCTGGCAAGGAGATCGGCCATGCCCATGATTCCATTCATCGGCGTCCGCAGCTCATGGCTCATGATGGCAAGGAATTCCGATTTGGCCCGGTCGGCTTCTTCCGCCGATTCCTTGGCGCGGATGATTTCCTTTTCCCCGGTAATATCGCGGAAGACGATGACAGAGCCTTTATGCTCGCCGCGGTCGAGGATCGGAGTCACGCTGCATTCGGCAAGGAAGCTGGAGCCGTCCCGGCGCCACAGCACCGTCTCCTGGCTGCGGTAAGGCTGCCCGCCCCGGATCGCCTGGTGGATCGGGGAATGCTCGCTGCGATACGGAGTTCCGTCGGCCCTCGTCTGCTCGATCATGTCGAGGTAGGACCTGCCGGCGATATCGGGGTGGCTCAGCCCGAGCATGGCGGCGGCAGCCGGATTCATGAATACCGAGGCTCCATCCACATCCACGCCCAGAATTCCCTCGGAGACGGCATTGAGAATCAGCGTATATTGATAGCCGAGCTTCTCGATCTGCTCCAGATGGCGCTTCCGCTCGGTGATGTCCTGGGACAGCCCGTAGACGCCGACGACCTCGCCGTCCACGATGATCGGAATGTTGATGGTGTTGATCTCGAGCTCATGGCCTTCCTTGTGCCGTATTTTCAGATCGTATGATTGAGGCTCTCCCTGGCAGGCCAAGCCGAAGTGACGCAGAGTCTTGTCGAGATACTCTTCCGGCACAAGCGGCCCCCAATAGTTGCCGATCAGCTCTTCCATCGAGTAACCGGTCAGCTTTTCGAGGTTGGCGTTGGCTGTCAGATAATCTCCCTGACAATTCATGGAGTATACGGCCTGCGGACTGTTTTCGAACAGGGATTTGTATTGCTGCTCGCTTTCCTGCAGACGCTTCTCCAACAGCTTCTGCTCGGTGACATCCTGCACGAAGCCGGTATAATGGTACGGCCGTCCGGATTCGTCCACCCGCGGGACGCATTGGGAGTAGACGTAGCGGATCGAACCGTCCGGCAGCGATACCGGATATTCCCATTCCCGGGGCGTGCCGGGATTGCTGGCGCCGAGGCGGAGAAACTGCTTGATATCCTCGGAGGCGTCGGATTCGATGTTGAGCGCATCGATGATGGCGTCGCTTGCGGGCGCCGACAACGGCAGCCTGCCCTCGTACATCGCCCGGGTTTCCTCGGAGAACGACATCTGGTTGGAGATGACATCCCATTGCCAGGCTCCGATCCGCGCCATATCGAATACGGTCTGAAGCATTTCCTCATAGCGCTTCATGGCCGACACATCCCGCGCATAAGTCAGGATGCGCTGCCTCCCATCCGGCAGGTCGAGAACCTTGAAGTAGGACTCCATCCAGATGAAGCGCCCGTCCTTGTGCCGGGTCCGGCGCACGAAGCTGCGGTTCACGTCAAACATATCTCCGTTGGCCATCTCCCGGGCTTCCCGCTCGTGGTAGAACTCCCTGCGGTTGCGTCCGATCATCTCATGGACCTCATACCCGAGAATCTCCTTGCAGGAAGGAGCGATATAAAGGATCGTTCCGTCCGGCGTGCTGCAGCTCACGAGATCCCGAGTATTCTCGACGATCAGCTCGTACAGGTCCTCGTCGAGGGCGATGGGGAATTCCTGCAGGGAATCGGGAAAGGCCTGGACCATGATGGTAGCATGGCCATCCTCCTCCAGCAGGGTGAGCAGGCAGTCGATCCGGACGGCTGCGCCGTCGGCCTTCAGCAGAGTCAGCCCGTGCCGCAAAGGGGATTCGGCCTTGAGCAGCCGCTGGAGGCTTTCCGGATCATCGCCGCCTCCGAGGAAGGGGCCTTGACCGCCGGTTTCCGGGCCGCCCGATTCGGCAATCCATCCGCATAAGCGGCGGAAAGCGGGATTCATCGCGCTCCAGGCGCCGTCCTGGACGGACAGAAACGCGATTCCATCCTTCGAATGGCGGAAAGCCATTTCTGCGAATTGAAGATCATTGTCAGGCAGTTTCATCTAGTATGATTTCTCCTTGTCCTTGGCACGCTGGCGGCAGCCCGCTTTGCTGATAGTATAATCCTTTTCCAATCAAGAAGGAATGCCTATCGTTTGTCATAGGATTGTCATCTCCCCCCGCCGGGTAAAGGTTGTTAGCGTTTTTAAAAACGGGCATAATGGAAAGCGAAGGGAAATTCATAGAAAGAAAAGGGGAGCGGATATGATACAGAACGACTCCTTCCTCCGGGCGGCCCGCGGGGAAAGCACGGATCATGTGCCGGTATGGTACATGAGACAGGCAGGGCGGTACGATCCGGATTACCGCAAGATCAAGGAGAAGCATACGCTCCTGGAGATTTGCAGGCAGCCCGAGCTGGCAGCGGAAGTCACGATGATGCCGGTACATAAGCTTGGCGTCGACGCCGCCATTTTATATTCCGATATTATGAATCCCGTTGCATCCATCGGGATCGATTTTGATATAGTCGCAGGCATCGGCCCCGTCATCCACAATCCGATCCGCAGCGCGGAGGACGTGCGCAGGCTGAAGCCGATCGACGTGGAAGGGGATTTGTCCCACGTCCTGGAGACGATCCGGATTCTTGACCGCGAGCTGAAGGTTCCGCTCATCACGTTCGCCGGCGCGCCGTTCACGATCGCCAGCTACCTGATCGAGGGCAAGCCCTCCCGCAACTATCTGCGCACCAAGGCGCTCATGTACAGCGAGCCGGCCGTCTGGTTCGAGCTGATGGACAAGCTGGGCGACATGGTGATCGCCTATCTGCGGGCGCATGCGGACAACGGAGGCAAGGCGTTCCAGCTGTTCGACAGCTGGGTCGGCTCGCTCGCCCCGCATGATTTCCGCGTCTTCGTCCTGCCGACGATCACCCGGATTTTCAGCGAGCTGTCCGATCTGAAGCAGCCGGGCATCTACTTCCCGGGAGTCAGCTCGGGCGAGCTGCTGCCGGAGCTGAAGGGCCTTCAGGCCGACGTGATCGGCCTCGACTGGAGGGTCGGCATTGCAGAAGGACGCCGCCGTCTCGGAGGCGGATATGCGGTTCAAGGCAACCTCGATCCGGTCGTGCTTACCGCTCCGATGGATGTCATCAAGGATCATGCGCGCAGCATTATCGACGAGGGCATCAAGGAGCCGGGCTACATTTTCAATCTCGGACACGGCCTGTTCCCCGAAGCGTCCCTCGACAAGCTGAAGCTGCTGACGGACTACATTCACGAATATTCGGCCGATGCCATCGCCACCCGGAGAACGGCCGCAAAGGAGATGCCTCATGTCTGACAAAACGATCGGCGTCCTGGTCATGTCTTACGGCACGCCGGAGAGCCTGGACCATGTGGAAGAATACTACACGCATATCCGCCGCGGCAGCGCCCCTTCGCCGGAGCAGCTCAAGGAGCTCAGCGACCGGTACGATGCGATTGTCGGCGGCGTCTTTCCGCTGCGCGAGAACACGGACCGCCAGGTAGCCAGCCTGCAGGACAAGCTTGAGCAGGCCGCACCCGGACGCTACCGGTGTTATCAGGGGCTCAAGCATGCCCGTCCGTATATCGAGGACGGAGTGGAGCAGATGGCGGCAGACGGAATCACGATGGCCGTCGGCATCGTCCTCGCTCCCCATTTCTCCACCATGAGCGTGGCCAGCTACAACAAGCGGGCGATGCAGAAGGCGGAGGAGCGCGGCATCACGATGGTGTGCGTGGAATCCTATCATCTTCATCCGAAGCTGATCGAAGCGCTGGCGGAGCGCGTGAGCGAAGGAATGAAGGCTGTCTCCGAGAAAGCGGGAGGCGCTTCGGTCAAGGTGCTGTTCAGCGCGCACAGCCTTCCCGTCCGCATCCGCGAATCCGGCGATCCTTACGAGGAGCAGCTGCTCGAAACTTCCCGCGCCGTGGCCGACGCTTCCGGCGCGCACAACTGGGAGTTCACCTGGCAGAGCGCCGGCCGCACGAAGGAGCCATGGCTCGGACCGGATATTCTGGAGACGATGACCCGGCTGGCCGGCGACGGAGAGCAGGCGCTGCTGGCGGCTCCGATCGGTTTCGTGTCCGACCATCTGGAAGTGCTTTACGATCTCGATATCGAGGCGATGGCCGAAGCGGACAAGCTGGGCATTGCCTTCGGCCGGATCCGGATGCTGAATTCCGACCCTCTCTATATGGAGGTTCTCGCCGACTCCGTCGCGAAAGCGGCTCAAGGACTCGGGGAATGAACGGCGATCGGAGAGCTCTGCGGATCGCTGTGGTCGGCGGAGGCTTGACGGGTCTCAGCGCGGCCCATTATATCCGCAAGGGGCTCGAGGAGCGGAATCTGGAGGGCGAGCTCGTGCTCGTCGAGGCTGGAAAACGGCTTGGAGGACGCATCGAGACGCTGCGCAAGGATGGATTCACCATTGAAAAGGGACCGGATTCGTTCCTCGCCCGCAAGCTGCCGATTCTGGAGCTGACGAGAGAGCTCGGTCTACTTGACGAGCTTGTCCGCACCAATCCGCAGGCGGCCAAAACGTACATCTATCAAGGCGGGCAGCTGCATCCGATGCCGCCCAAGCTCGTGCTTGGAGTGCCGGCGGACATGGCTTCATTCCTGAAGACGGAGCTGCTCGGCACGGATTCAAAATTCCGGGCGTCCTGCGATCTGCTGCTTGCGCCGCGCCCGGACGACGGGGAGGACGAATCCGTCGGCGCTTTCCTGGAGCGCCGCATGGGTCCCGATATCGTGGACCGGATCAGCGAGCCGCTGCTTGCCGGCATCTACGCAGGCGACCTTTACAATCTCAGCCTTGCAGCGACGTTTCCCCAGTTCCGCCGGGCGGAGCTCCAGCATGGCAGCCTGATTCGAGGCTCGCGGGCGGGCAGCCGGGGCGCGGCTCCTGCGGCTCCTCCCGATTATTTGCCCGAATCGGTCAAAGGCAGCGTCTTCATGACGTACAGGCACGGCCTTCGGACACTGGTCGAAGGATTGGAGCGATCGCTGGAAGGCGTGCGCATCCTGATGGGCACGGCGGTTGCTTCCATCCGTGAATCCGTCGGGGAAGGCTGCCGCTACGAGCTTGAGCTCGGCAGCGGAGAGAGGCTTGAGGCGGATGCGGTCATCGTGACCGCTCCGAGCCAGGCAGCGGCTTCGATGCTGGAGCCGCTCGCGGACATGTCCGAGCTGCGGGAAGTGAAGTATGTATCTGTCGCCAACGTGGTCATGGCCTTCACGCGCCGGGATGTGGAGTGTATGGAATTCGACGGCTCCGGCTTTCTGGTGCCGCGCTCGGAGGGCCGTACGATTACGGCCTGCACGTGGACCTCATCCAAATGGCTGCACAGCAGCCCTTCGGATCATGTTCTCCTCCGCTGCTATGTGGGAAGGGCGGGCGCCGAGGAAGCGGTGGAGCTGTCCGACGAGGAGCTGACGGCCGCGGTTCTCCGCGACGTGAAGGATACGATGGGCATCGAGGCGCGCCCTCTGTTCACCGAGATCACGAGGCTGCGCCATTCCATGCCGCAGTATCCGGTCGGCCACGTCGCCGCCATGGGCCGGCTGCGGGCAAGAATGGCGCAGCAGACTCCCGGCGTTTACGCGACGGGGGCGGCGTTCGACGGCGTCGGACTGCCGGATTGCATCCGGCAAGGACGCGAGGCGGCGCAGCATGTTTTGGGACTGTTCCAATAAGTGGACGGCTCCTTTTCGCTATGAAGCGAAGAACTTGGTATAATGGCATGGTATTTGCATCGCGACCGTCCTCATCCAAGCTACTTCATCATATCGAGAGGAGCTGTCTTTTTTTGTTCGTATCCCGTTCCAACTCCAGACAGCATCACCGTCGTCAACGCAAGCGCCGGCTCCGCCGGCTCGTCATCGTCAACTTCATTCTTCTGGCCGCCGCGGCTTTGCTTGTCGGCGGATTTCTATGGAACCGGACGGATCCTTCCGCCAGCGGAGGCGGCAGCTCGGCTTCTTCCGGAGGCTCCGGCAGCGGCGGGACGAGCCTTGTTCCGGATGTTTCATCCGATCCATCTCCCGCGCCAAGTCCGAGTCCGCCGCCTTCTGCCAGCCCGGAGCAGCCTTCGCCGACGCCGGAGCCTGGCGAGCAGCCGAGCCCGTCGCTGAGTCCGACGCCGGAGCCGACCGTCTCGGCGACTCCAAAAGCGACGCTGCCGCCGGCTGTCTCCACGAACCCGGGCAGCGGCTGGAGCGGCGATATGCCGAAGGATGCGGGAGCTGTCCGCCTGGCTTTTACGGGCGACATCCTGCTGGCATCCAAAGTGGCGGATCAGATGGAGGCGAACGGCCTTGACTATCCGTTCAAGGGCGCTGCTCCCTATCTGTCCAAGCCGGACCTGACGGCCGGCAATCTGGAGACGCCGATCACGCTGCGGGGCACGCCGGCAGAGGACAAGCAGTATGTATTCAAAGGCAAGCCCGGCTATCTGAAGCCGCTCAAGGACGCCGGCTTCGACGTCGTCACCGTCGCCAACAACCATACGCTCGACCAGGGCACGGAAGGGCTTCTGGACACGATGAAGTACCTCGACGACGTCAAGCTTCCCCATGTGGGAGGCGGCCGCAACGACAAGGAGGCCTTCGCTCCCGTCATTCTTTCGAGCAAAGGCGTCAAGATCGCCTACATAGGCGTCAGCCGCGTGCTTCCTGTAACGGACTGGATGGCAGGGCCGAAGCGGATCGGAGTCGCGGAAGCCTACAATTCGGCGAGGGCGGTCGAAGCGATCAAGTCCGCCAAGGAAAAGGCGGATCTGGTCGTCGTCATGGTCCATTGGGGAACCGAGCGTTCCGATCAGCCGAACGCGCAGCAGAAAAGCCTTGCGAGGGATCTCGTTGACGCCGGAGCCGATCTCGTCATCGGCGCGCATCCCCATGTGCTGCAGGGCTTCGAGCTGTACAAGGGCAAGTGGATCGCCTACAGCCTGGGCAATTTCATTTTCACCTCGAATTCGAACTCCAAGACGAGCGAGACGGGCGTGCTGGACGCCGTCTGCTCCAAGGAAGGCAACTGCGGCCTGCAGTTCCATCCGATGAAAATAACGCTCTCCCGGCCTGCCCCTTTGGAAGGAGAGGAAGCCGCAACGCTGCTGAAGCGTCTGAACGGCATCAGCTCCGCAGCATCTGTCGGGACGGACGGAATGGTGAAGGCGCGTTGAGAAATCCATGCGTCGCTCATCGAGGCTGGTCCGGCGCCGCACCCGAGAATACGCTGGCTGCGGTTCGGCTGGCTGCGGAAGCGGACGATGTCGAGTGGGCCGAGATCGACGTGCAGCTGTCCAGCGACGGCATTCCCGTTCTGATGCATGACAAGCGTCTTAACCGCACGACCAACGGCGGGAGGGCGGAGGCTGCCCGCGTTGCCGCCGCCAAGCTTCAGTCCCTGGATGCCGGAAGCTGGTTTTCCCCGGCCTTCAGTCAGGAAGGCGTGCCGCTGCTGGAGGAAGTTCTGCGGGAAACAGGGGACAGGCTGAAGTTCAACATCGAGCTGAAGCGCCACGACCGGGTGGACGGCTTGCTGGAGGAGCGGGTGGCCGAGGCGGTGGAGCGGAGCGGAATGCGGGAGCGCAGCGTGCTGACCTCGTTCAGCAGGGAGTCGCTCAGGCATTTGAGGTCGCTTGATACGGGCATCAAGACCGGCCTGATCAGCGACAGCTGGAGCGCATCCTTGCCGGCCGAGCTGTCGGGACTAGGCTGCAGCCTGCTGTCGGCCGATCATTCCGCGATGAACCGCAAGCGGATCCGCCTCCTCAAGGCGGCCGGCATCCGGACGATGGTCTGGACGCTGAACGACTTTCGCCTTATCCGGCGTTATGCGCTCATGGACCCTTCGGTTTTGATCTGTACGAATTACCCCGACCGCTGGCGGGAAGCGCTGCGCAGCCTTCCGCAGCCGCTGGAGCTGCCGGGGCGGGATGCTTGGCCGGGATGAGCAGACGAGGAAGCGGGGCGGGACGATGACGGAGAACGAGCTATGGACGCTGCTTGAATCGGAGCCGCTGCTGCGGCTGGCCATCGGAGCGGCTGGCAGCCTCGCCATTGCCGGAACGGCTTATCGGCTGCGGGCATTGTCGGGTTCCGGGGCGGCCGCGGCCGCTTTCATGGGAACCGGCTACGTCTTCTATGGAGGGCCGGTCTGGTTCGGCTTGCTGATTGCATTTTTCGTCTCTTCGACCTTCTGGTCGAAGTGGAAGAAGAAGCATGCGTCCAAGTCCGGAGCGGAAAAAAACTACGCCAAGGGCAGCAGGCGGGATGCCGGCCAGGTAACCGCAAATGGAGGCGTCGGCCTTTTCCTTTGCGCGGTTTACGGCTTCTGGCCGGAGCAATGGCTGCTGTATGCCTTTGTCGGCGTGATGGCCAGCGTCAACGCCGACACCTGGGCGACGGAGATCGGCGCGCTCAGCCGCCGGGCTCCGGTATCGGTGCGCACGCTGCGCCGGGTGGCGCCGGGC
>NZ_CBRA020000141.1:0-7637 GCF_000469945.2 Paenibacillus sp. P22
TGCTGGGGTCGCTCACGGCGATCGGGCCCTTTTCACTGGATATGTACCTGCCCGCGCTGCCGGAAATGACGGCCGAGCTCGGCGGGACCAAGCTGCTCGGACAGCTCAGCCTGACGTTCTGCATGCTCGGCCTGGCTGCCGGGCAGCTGCTGGCCGGTCCGCTCAGCGACGCCCGGGGCCGCAAAAAGCCGCTGCTCGCCGCTCTCGCCATCTACGCGGCTGCCTCGCTGCTCTGCGCCTTCAGCGGCAGCATCGCGATGCTGCTCGCCTGCCGGCTGATCCAGGGCCTCTCCGGAGCGGCCGGCATCGTCATCGCCAGAGCGGTCGTGCGCGATCTCTACTCCGGCAAGGAGATGACGCGATTCTTCTCGCAGCTCATGCTGATCAACGGCGCCGCCCCGATTCTGGCGCCGATCTTCGGCGGCCAGCTGCTGCGCTTCGTCAGCTGGCGCGGGACGTTCGTGTTCCTCGCTATTCTCGGCGTCATCCTGCTCACGGCCGCCTGGCTCGCGCTGCCGGAGACGCTGGCTCCGCAGCGCCGCGCCAAGGGCGGTCTGAGGCAGACGGTCGGCAGCTTCGGCTTCTTCCTGCGCGACCGTTCCTTCATGGGCTTCGTGCTGACGATGAGCCTCGTGTCGGGAGCGATGTTCGCGTACATCTCCGGCTCGTCCTTCGTGCTGCAGCAGCTGTACGGGGTGTCGCCATCCCAGTACAGCTTCATCTTCGCGCTCAACGGAGCCGGAATCATCCTCGCCTCCCAGTTGACCGGAAGGCTGGCCATGCGCATGGACACGGAGCGCCTGTTCCGCAGCGGCGTCCTGATCGCCCTCTGCGGCGGCGCCGCTCTGCTCGGGACCGTGCTGCTTGGGGGCGGCCTTGCCCCGGTGATGGCCTCGCTGTTCATCGTTGTGTCGAGCGTGGGCATCGTCGGCACGGCATCGACGTCTCTGTCGATGCAAAATGCCGGCAGCGCCGCAGGCAGCGCATCCGCGCTGATCGGCATGCTGCAGTTCGCCGCCGGAATGGCGTTCTCTGCGCTGTCGGGACTCGGAGGCGAGGGCAGCGCCCTCCCGCTCGCGGTCGTTATCGCCGCCGCCGAAGTTCTGGCCCTGCTCGCGATGGCGACGCTGCTCGGCAGCCGTCGTACCCGCTGAGGCCAGCCGCTGGCCAGCGCGTTCCGGTCAGAGGCGGCGGTTCCGCGGGAAGAAGGCTGCTGACTGCCTTCCGCCCGGACTTGTATTCGAAACTGCCCCCCGCCCGGACTTGAATCCGAAACGGCCTCCGTGTGGACGAAATCGTCCGGCGGAGGCTTTTTTTCAACCTCTTGAACCTTGTCGAATCTTGTCATTGTACTGTCATCGGGAGCGCGTATAATGGAGGAAAGGCCTATCTTCCGCTGAGGAGCTCCCCCTGCATGAACTTCAATCTTTACCTATCGGCCTTGTTGATGGCAGCTACGTCCTGCTCGGCCGTCGTCGTCTTTCTCTGCTGGAAAAGAAGGGAGCTGCCGATCGCCGTCAGCTACGGGCTCGGCATTCTGACAACCGCTTTGTATACGTTCGGATATGCGTTCGAAATCGTCAGCTCGTCGCTGGAAGCGATCCGCTTCTGGCTGCGCGTCGAATATATCGGCATTCCGTTCGGCACGGTGTTCTGGATGATCATGGTGCTTCATTACACTGGCAGAGAGGCCTACATACGCAAGTGGACCGTCGCATTGGCGATGGCCATCCCCATCGTTACGTTCGTTGCCCACAACACGAACGAATGGCATCATTTGTTCTACCGAAGCCTGACGCTCGATTATTCGGAGGGCTTCCCGCTCGCCCGGATCGTCCGCGGACCGCTCTACCTCCTTCATGCCGCTTATTCCTATCTGCTCTTCTTCATCGGGACCGGAATGCTGCTTCAGATGTACTGGAGATCGGCGCCGCGAATGCGGAAGCAGGTCGGCTTCATGCTGATCGGCTCCTGCGCGCCTTACGGATTCACACTGGTCCATCTGAGCGGGGGCCTGCACACTCCTATCGACATCTCTCCTTTCGGATTCGTCCTCTCGGGCGTTTTTTTCCTGCTCGGCATCTATCAGTTCAACCTGCTTCGGCTGGCGCCCATGGCGCTGCAGAAAGTGTTCGAGTCGATGCAGGACGCCGTTCTCCTGCTCGATCTCGATGACAACATAAGCGGCTTCAACCAGGCGGCCTGCCGCGCCATTCCCGGGCTGGGCCGCAAAAACGGCATCGGGCTGCCGGTCGCGGCGCTGCTCGGGGGGCAGCCGGAGATACGCCGGATTGCGCTTGGCGGCGATTTCAGCGGACGGGAGCGGATTCGGGATGAGGCATCGGGCCTGCATTACCAGGTCCAGCTGTCGGAAATCCACGACTACCGCTCCAGGCCGACCGGCAAGATGCTGCTCCTGCGCGACGTGACGGATACGGTTCTCTCGGAGGAGCGTCTGCTGGAGAACGCCAGGCAGCTGAGCGACCTGAACGCCTTCAAGGATCAGATGTTCAATGTCGTGGCCCACGATATCCGGGATCCGATCGCGGTGCTCCACAACCTGATGGAGCTGCTGGAGGAGGAGACGACGGACTGCAGAGAGGAGGAGCAGGAGATCGTCCGCGAGATGGGAGGCCAGGTGCGCAACATATTTGAGCTGGTCGAAAGCCTGCTGGAATGGTTCCGCAGCCAGCGCGGCGGCATGAACTTCGCTCCAGTCGCCATCGGCCTGGAAAATGCAGTCCTGCGCAACGTGCGGCTGCTCCGAAGCCGCAGCGAAGACAAGGGCATCGAAATCCGATCCGAAATCGCTCCCGATGCGACGGTGTATGCGGACAAGGAGATGCTGGACCTGGTCCTCCGCAATCTGCTCTCCAATGCCGTCAAATTCACGAAACCGGGCGGACGCATCCTTCTGCGCGCTTCAAGCTCCGGAGACAGCATGCTGGTGTCCGTCCGCGATTCGGGCATGGGAGTGCCCGCAGATCAGATCCATACGCTGCTGAACGAGGACTTTTCCATTCCTTCCGAGGGAACGGGCGGGGAACGGGGAGTCGGTCTCGGCTTGACCCTGTGCAGGGAGTTCGTCCGGCTGAGCGGCGGGGAAATCTGGTTCGACAGCGTTCCCGGTCAAGGAAGCACCTTTTATTTCACCATGCCGTCCGCGAATGCCGCGGAAGAGGACAAGAGGGAGATACGATGAGAGTCGTCCTTATCGATGATGAAAAAGCGATGCATCTGATCCTGAAACGGATGCTGGCTAAAATCGGCGACGGGATCGAAATTGCCGGCAGCTTCACCGATACCGCTTCGGCGGAAGCGTTCCTGAGCGGGGAGGAGGTGGACATGGTTTTCGTCGACATCCAGATGCCGAGGGACAACGGCTTTGCGTTCGCCCAGCGGCTCCGCGAGCGCGGCAGCGAGGTGAGGGTTGTTTTCGTCACCTCTCATACCGCCTACGCGCTGCCGGCGTATGATTTGTACGCCTACGACTATATGGTGAAGCCTGTCGTCCAGGAACGGCTGCAGAAGACGGTGCTGCGGGCGATGGCGGAGCTGGGCCGGGAGACGAGCCGTCAGGAGAGCGCAGCTGGGGTATTGCCGCAGGCGCAGATCAACTGCCTCGGGCGGATGGAGATCCGCAGCAGCACGCTGGGACTGGTCAAATGGAAGTCGAGCAAGAGCGCCGAGCTGTGCGCCTACCTGCTGCTGCAGCGCGGCAGCCTTGTATCGCGAGCCCGGCTCATCGAGGATATTTTCGGAGGGAAGCCGCTCAAGAATGCCGAAATCTACCTCAATACGACCGCCTATCAGCTGCGCAAGCTGCTCGATACGGTCGGACTGAAGGGAAGCCTTCATTCGGATCCGAATCATTATGCGCTCGATCTCAGCCAAGCCCAGGTGGACATGGTTCGTTTCGAGGAGGAATGCCGGGAGCTGGCGTCCATCGACGAGAGCAATCTGGAGCAGGCGATGGAGCTGGAGCGGATGTATGCCGGCAGCCTGTTCGGCGATCTGGATTATCCATGGGCGTGGAGCGAGGTCGAGCGGCTCTCCCTCCTGTATTCCGGCTTCGCCCAGCGGCTATGTGTGGCGCTGCTGAATCTCGGAGACGCTTCGGCCGCGCTGCTGCTGCTCGGCAAGCTGAGCCTCCACAACGAGCTGGACGAAGAAACGTTCAGGCTGGAGATAAGAGCGCTCGTCATGCAGCATAATCGGGAAGGCTTGATCCGCCGCTACAAGGAATACGAGCTGATGCTGAGGGAGGAGCTCGGCGTAGGGCCTTCCATGGAGATCAACCAGCTTTATGCCGAGTCTCTGGACAGTCTGAATGAAAGGAATTGAACCGCAATGATTGGAAAAGACCCATTTCGAATGACGAAATGGGTCTTTTGTTTCATATGAAAGATAGATTTTTCGTCGAAGTTTGTCATTTAACCGTCATCGGCTCTCATTATACTCCTTTAGAAGCTATTAATCTCTTTGGGAGTGACTAAGGGAGTATGAAAAAAGGTCTAATCGCAGGACTGCTTGGAATCATGGTTGCCTCTTCTTTCCTGCCTGTGCCGTCCGCGTCGGCGGCAGGCGAATTGCCGACCAATCGTCCGTGGACGAAATGCGCGGATGAAAATGGTTTTTGCTCGTTTGAAGGAACGAAGGAAGTCCGTTTTGGAACCGGCAGCAGCTACATGTTCGCTACGGCAACGAACGGGATCGCCTGCTCGGTTGCAGCATTCGAAAATGATCCTGCAGGCGGCGTGCGGAAGCAATGCGAGATGCGCGACCTGCTGTCGGAAGGCACGCCGGAGGTGACGGGCTTTCTTAGCGGAGATTTCAAAACGCTGACCATCGCCTTCGATCGCAGCGTCGTGCCTGCAGATGAGGCAGAGGATTTGAAAAGCGCCGTGACCGTCCGGAAGACGGGCACCGAAGACTTTGCGCCTCTTGATACGGCGGATACAGTCTCTTATGACGCAGCCGATCCGGACAAGCTCGTTCTGTCGCTGGCAGAGCCGCTGGTCGGCAAGGGCAACGCGGTAGCTATCGCTGCGAACGCACTCGTATTGGACGAGGATACGGAGCCTTATGCCCAGTCCATTGTCATTGACTCCATCATCGGAGCGGACATCACGCCGCCAGCCTTCATCGGAGCCGAGAAGAGAAACAGCGGTTATGAGATCAGCCTGCATTTTGACGAGTCGCTACAGATCTCCTATCCGGCCGATGTCACGGACGAAACGAATGAGGAAGCCTACCTGCTGAGCAGCTTGCAGATCGCACAGGATGGGGAGCATTTCTCCCCGCTCGTGAATGGTCTTGCCTACGGAAGCGTCAACGGAAGCAAGCTGGTTATCGGCTATAATGGCGATCTCAAGCTCGTGTCCGGGCCGAAGACGAAGCTCAAGCTTGCCGCCGGCCTGCTGAAGGATGATTCGGGCAACTCGACTCCGGAGCTTACCTTGAGCGTGAGCCCGCCTGCGATCCGCAGCGCAGAGCTCAGCGCGGACAATCATGACGTGACGGTTACGTTCGACCGCTTGGTCTATGCAACGCCGTTTTTTGGTCTGGACGAGCTGAAGTCCAGAATCCGGCTGATGGATTCGAACAGAAACTGGAATCCGGGCGCTGGCGATACGGCGTCGATCACAGGGAACAAGCTGCTTCTGCATATGGAGAAAGCGCTGAGCGGGGAGACGACCCAGATCTCTATCCAGGGCGGGACGCTCCAAGACGCGAATGGGAATTATTCGAATGATAATGTCGTTACCGCATACCTGGCTGCACATGCAGATGGAGACATAGCGGATACGACACCTCCGGAATATGTCAATTATTTGCTTTCGCCCGATCTCAAGGATCTGACGCTTATCTTCAATGAGGATCTGGCCATGAGCGAGGAAGACATCGCAACGTTCAAAAACAATGTTTATTGGCGGAATAACTGGATGAACCAGCCTCTCCCGTCCAGTTCGACGGTAACCGTTTCGGGCCGTACCCTGACGATCCATTTTGAATCGTTTTCAAGCTCGATTTATTATATCTATGGCAATCTGGCAGCCGTCAAGGATCTTGCAGGCAACTACTCAAACAGCAGTTTCAGTACGTGGTATTTCCAAGTCAACAACGGGAACGGAATCAGTCTGCAAGGCGGGTATGTCGGCTTGAAGGGCGGTTTCCTGGGCCTTTACTTCGGAAATCCTTACTCGGAAGAGTTGGTGGATTTGACAGCCGACGAGAACGGCGGATCCCGTCTGTACGATTTGATCTCGATCTCGAGCGACAACGGAGCGACGTATCAGACCTTGTCCGCTGGCGATAAAGTCGTCCTGCAAGGAAATCAGGCGGGCATCTTCCTGAAAGATCCGATCAAGGCGGGAACCGTTCAGGTGAAGATCGCCGCCGGCGCCTTCATCGATTCGCATCGCTACAGGGCGAGCGGAGAGCTCAAAATGACCATTGCTCAAAGCGACTCCCGGCTCACCGGCTATCTGTTCAGCGATGCCGATACGGTGTTGAAATCGGATGACGACAGCGGCTGGAGCAGCCGTATCCGCAACGTGAAGGTATGGGACCGATGGAGCGGTTCCGGAGACCGGGATCTGACCGATGCGGAGTACAGCGTCGCCGGCGGCAAGCTGACGATCGCCAAGGGCGTCTTCCTGAAAGACCGCAGATATTTGATCGAGGTCGAGGCTGAAGGCTACGGCACCCGAGCATTCGACGGGGAAGCCTTCAAATCTTCCGATATTTTCTATATGACGGCGCCCGCAGTCACGAAAACAAACGGCATTGCCGCCAAAGTGTTCATCTACAACCAGGCGCAGTCGGACAATGCCGGAACCCAGTCTGTCGTCTTCGAGCTGTTCGACGGCACGACGCCGGTCGGCATCGCCTCGAGCGAGCTCATGGTCGGAACGGGCACCTATACCGTGAAGTTCAACGTATCGGATGCGGCATCCAAAGCCTATACCGTCAAGGCGTTCCTCGTCAGCAGCTTCGACAGCGGCACGATGGATCTCGGCCTTAGTCTCGGCACGGTCAAGACACAGGCGGAAATCGACGAAGCCATGCTGCGGAACGGCTACAACGACTAATGAGGAAGCGGGGAAAACCAAACGTGAATTCGCGAGTGCTGCAATTTGTCATGATGCTCACGCTGTGCCTCGCCCTCGTGGCGCCGGCGGCTTCCGCCGCCGGTTCCGCCGCCGTTGCGCTTGATGCCGTTCCGGCGGTCAAGGCGGGGGAAAGGGTCGATCTCAAGGGCAGCTCTTCCCTGGACGAGATCATCGTCAAGGTGCTGCGGCCCGACGGCAGCATCGTCTACTTCGATATCGTGCCGGTGACCGGCGGCAGCTTCGCAGCTCCGTTCACGCTTGGCGCGGGAGAGCCTGGAGGTACCTATACGGCCGTTGCCGGAAAAGGAACCCAGGTGGACAGCAGGCGTTTTGACGTGACGGCTTCGTCAACGGGCGGGGGCAATGGAGGCGGCGATGGAACGATTTCGACGCCGACGCCGACAACGGCGCCGACGACGTCATCGACGCCAACAGCAACGCCAACGGGAACAGAGACGCCGACGCCAACGCCGGCGACAGGAGGCGGCTCCACAGGCGGCGGCGCTGCGGCAACTCCGGCAC
>NZ_CBRA020000142.1:0-10042 GCF_000469945.2 Paenibacillus sp. P22
CTCTTTGATTCGATCCAATCGATACAGCAGCGTATTTCTGTGAATGCAGAGCATCTTCGCCGCAGAAGCAATATTTAAGCTGCAGTTGAGAAATGCGTTCAACGTCTCCATCAAATCCGGGAAATCGGGAAGAGCGCCCAGCGATCGGTCAATAATATGCGCCCTCGTGGAGGCATTTACTTCGGCACACATGAGCTCAAGACCGAGATCGTAAAAATGCTTGACGGCGGCGTTTTCAGGAAACAGCCGGTTTATTTTCAAAAGGGTTAGCGCCTCTTTGTAGGAAACGTGCAGGGCATCTGCGCCGGGTACCTGTCGTCCTACCGTAAGATAAGCTTTGGTGCTCATCCGCTCCGAGATCAATTTCCGGATTTGGTTCGAGATCGACTCAAATCGGCTTCGATCGGTCAAAGGCTGCATTTCCGTAATGATAACCCAACGGTTCCTTTGTACCCGGGAGCACAAGATTTGTCGGGGGTTTGGAAACAGGTTCGATATTTTGCGGACGAGCGATCGATGAATCTCTAACGTTTCTGTTTGTTTATCGCTATTTTCGGTTTGGATAACCCATGCGCTTCTTGGAAGGGTAAGATCAACGCCAAGCAGCTGGCCTCTGGCTATCACCGCATCGAGCCCACGGTCGTTCTGCCCGGCGATCAAATCCTGTACCAGAAAGTCGCGCGCCTTCTCCTCGTTGCCGACCTGTTCACTCAGGAAGGCTTGCTGCAGCATGAGCTCCGTCATCATTTGAACCGCTTTGCCGAAAGGCTGCACTTGATCCGGATCGCCCGTTATACCGATAACGCCTATGACCATATCGTCAAAGCGTATAGGCATGTTTATGCCTGGTTTGGTTCCTATCATCTTCTGATAGATCTCTTCGGTTATGATCTGGTCTACACCGTTCTGGATAGCCTTTGCGGCTCCTTCGTGAAAGGTACCTATTCGCTCATGATCGCTGGAGCTGATGATAATGCCAGTAGCGTCCATAACGTTCATATGCAATGCTGTTAATTCCTTTGTTTTCTGAACAATATTATCCGCAAGAGATCGAGTAAGAATCATCACATTTAACCTCACAAGCTGTATTTTGATTTTTACTACCTCCATATACCTAAAAGAAATATTGCCATTTTGTTGGCATTTACGGGTCGGAAGGCAGCCTAAGTCCTAATGGCGGGAGGAATTATATCTTATATCGGTATCCAAAAGATAATGCATAAAACCGTTCGTTAGCGAACAAGCTACTTGTTAGTGCTCCAGCGAGCGCTTCAATTACCAGGAGGCGATAAACGTATGGCAAAACCGGATAATCGAGCAGATAATGTGGAGCATTTACAGCAAAGTATTCAGAATACAAAGCAAAACCTGAATGAAGCTGAAGAATATTTAAACGAATTCTCCTCTGAAATCAGCAGCGAGGAACGCAACCAAATCGAAGAAAAAAATGAACGCCGTAAAGTAAGCATTAAAGGCTTTCAAGAGGAAGTTAAGGACGAAGCAGCACATAATCAAGAGTAAAAAAAAAAACGGCGATTCAACCCCACACCTGCAAAATGGGGCTGAATCGCCGTTAGCCTTTTAGGAGGACAATTCCGCCAGCAGCTTGCCATGTCTGTCAAGCATCCGGTCCATGGATGGTGAACAGCTATGACTCAACTTCATGCTTATCCTCCCATACCGTCTGCGGCTGGTAGAAGTAGACTTTACTCCCAGCATTGCTCTCAACAGCGCCTTGAATGGTTGCGGGCTGTTACGATGGCAAGGAACATATAGCAGCCGCGTAAATTGACAAGTGATAAAGTTCCTCCCTCATCTTTCATCACCAGAATGTCAAAATTGCCGGCCTCTTCCCCACGCAGAAAATCCCAGCCACTGAGGTCGGCCTCTAATTTTTCCGAATACTTTATAAGTGCCTCAGCGGTATCCCTCTCTGGGTCAATCGTAAAAGAAAAAAACTCTGCATCGCGGGTCCCGGCCTCGATCTCTAAGACGTCGAGCAGCTGCGCCCGAGCATCCGTACCGCCATCTGCCCCACGTGCTGGCGACGCCCCATATCGGCTACGTGACGCAAGCTGCCTGCCGTCGGTTCCTCGAGCACTCCGTCCGCAGGCCAATCAGGCATCCAGCGAGAGCCTGAACGCTTTTACCGTAATGCCATCGTCCGCCGGTTGAAAATCGTACTGCGGCACGTGTTCGAAACCAAGCCTCCCGTACAATTGAAGGGCGTCCTTCATAAACTCGCCGGTATGCAGGCCGATCCACCGGCAGCCTCGGGCTCTAGCCCGCCCGATGCATTCTGCGATCAGCGCCGATGCCACGCCCTTCCCCCGATATTCGGGAGACACCGCGAGCATTCGGATCTCCGGATAGGCCAGCTTCAGGGCATGGCCCTCGTATGCATCCGTGTCTGGCGGGAACATCGCCACGCTGCCTGCGATATGTCCGTCGACCTCGGCGACGATGAGATCGACGCCCGGCTGCGTGTCGGCTTCCGACGTGATCGCCCGCGCCAGCGCCTGCCAATGGGCGTCCGGAATGGACTTCGCGTGCTCGCGGTAGGCGTCCAGTCTTTGTTGCCGAATGTAGCTCCTCTCGCCCGTTGCGGCGTTGCGTAGATTCATCGTTTTCGACTCCTTCCTGTTAGACGCGAATGAGAAACTTTCCTTCCTGACCGCTCAGTACATGCCGATCGTGCGGCGAATCCCAGACGGCCAAGTCCGGCCCTTTCGGCAAAATGCCTGCTTCCGGCTTGTCCGTCGCAATGGTGATCGACAGATGATAGTGCCGCTTGATCGCGTCGAAATCGGTCGTGTCGCCGAATCCAGGGGTCTGGTACAGGTCGCGCGCATACCCCCACAAGTGTTTGAACTCGCGTATGAGGGTGCGGTTGGTCCGGAACGCGGTATAGTAAGCCGCATCGAACCGGACCAACGTCGTATACAGCCTGACGTCAGAGTCCGTGATGTAATCCCCGTGCAAAAAGCGGCGCTCCGACAGCCTCTGCTCCAGCTCGTCCAATCGGGCGAACAGCGTATCGTAAGCGGCGTCGTAGGCCTCCTGGGAGCGGGCGAAGCCGCATTTGTATACGCCGTTGTTGATGTCTTGGAAGATGGTCTCGTTCAAGGCGACGATCTGATCGTGCAAAGGCTCCGGATACAAATCGGGCGCATTCGGCTTGTGATAGGGGGCCCACGCCGTCTCCAAATCGTTGGTCAGCTTGAAATAGTCGTTGTTCGCGACCTCCCGCTTCTTCACGTCCACGACCGCCGGCACGGTCGGTCTGCCCTCGTAATCCGGGTCCGTCATCAAGTAAATCTCGCTCATATACCGAATGCCGAGCACTGGATCGACGCCGTCCGGGTCCAAAGAGAATTCCCAGTCCACGCGCTGAAGCCTTGGCCTCATCGGACTAACGGTTCCCAGGCTGATCGCATCCTCGAGTCCGAGGACGCGCCGGACGATGACGGACCGATGGGCCCACGGGCATGCCGCGGACCACAACAGGCGGTATCGCCCCGCTTCGACCGGCAGCTCGCCGGGCCCATCCCCGAACGGGGTCGTGAATCGATTGATCTGACGTTTGAACGACCCGTCCTTCGTGATCTCGTCAGGCTTGTGGCTCGATTGTTCGCTCTGGGTCATATTTCTCATCCTTTATTGGGGATTTATAGCTTTTATTCTATCTCATTCTCGGCGGCCCTGACACTATGATGTGACTGGCGCCGCACCCCGTTCACGTCCACTGAAAATAAACCCAAAGCGCTTTCGTTATTCGCTCAGGCACAGCTTGGCACATGCTCATTTATTGCTTATTTCATAGAGAAGGGAAGGGGAATGCTGTGGGGACGCATATCAAAATAGCCAACCAACAAATCAGAAAAGCACGGGAACACTTCGGAAAAGTAAAGGATAAAGAGCTGGCGGAAAGCTTGAAAGACTCTTCCACGCGGACGTCTTCATGCTATTCGGGCGGTCAAATATAGGGGAGAAGTGTTGATCACCCTAAAGAAGCCGCCTATCCGCATATGCCGAAATGGATGCCAACCCGCGAGACAAGGCAGACCCTATTACATGATGGAGTGGATCGAAAATCGGAGGCTTGAAGCGGAGGAGTAAGGTTGCGGCGCGCGCTTGACGAGGTTTAAGCAAGATAAGCGAGAGGCGTATTGGTTTAAACGGCATGGGCATGATTGCATGACGCTATATCAGGACGCCGCGATTATTCTTCGGAAGCCCTCCGTGATGAGCATGCTGGCCGAGGAAAAAACCTTCCGGCGACCCTCATCCACGGAGACGTTACTTCCGAACCTGATCAACCCCTCGCTCCTGCATGCGTTGCTGACGGGTTACGAAGAAATAAAGCTCCTGCTTCCCGAGAAACGAGCGTTGATCCGGGCCTTATTCGCCTTTCCGCGCGAAGCCTGGATCGCGGCCTTCATCTTGCGCTGAATCGCAAAGGGAAAACGCTTCGCCTGTTGAAGCAATCCTGGGATGCGCGCCTTCCCAGCCTTGCACCCATTTCCTGTCAATGAGGAGATGACCGTGATGATCAACAGCGCCGCCCACCCCAGCAGCTGTGAGCACCGCCGTACAGCCGTTTTTGTCATCGGCTTACCCCAAAATGGACGCATGACGGAAATGCCGGCTGCGGCGATGCGTTCAGTCCACCACCGGGAACCAGCCCGGTGCGCCCATGATGCCTTGCCAGAGCGGATCCGGAATGACCAGCCGGCGCTGGTCCTGCTTGCTGAGCGTCGTCGCGATCTCGGCCTCCCGGCCTTCCGCGACCTTAGCGACCCAATCGGGCTCCATGATCAGCTCGCGGCCAAGGGCAACCAGCGCTGCGCCCGTCAACAGCGCCTCCAGCGCTTCCTCGGGTGTATGCACGGAGCCGACGCCGATGACGGGCGTCCGTCCGCCGGCCGTATCCGCAATCCATTGCAGCCGCGACTTGCTGTCGTCCGCCCCGACCCGCGGTTGGGACCGGAAGTCCATGAGCGACACATGGAGATAGTCCAGCTCCCGGCCTGCAAGCGCGTCGACCAGCTTCAACGTGTCGTCCATCGTGATGCCGTTCTCCTCCGGTTCTTCCGGCGAGAAGCGGTATCCGACGGCAAACGGCCGTTTGGCATGCTCGGCGACGACCCGCTTTACCTCTTCCACCACCGCGAGCGGAAACGTCATCCGTTTGGCCAGATCCCCGCCCCAGCGGTCGTCGCGGCGGTTCGTATGCGGCGAGAAAAACTGCTGCAGCAGGTATCCGTTCGCGCCGTGAATCTCCACCCCGTCGAAGCCCGCCTCAATCGCCCGCCGCGCCGTCTCCCCGAAGTCGCGCACGATGGCTTCGATCTCTTCATCCTGAAGCGGCCTTGGCCTGACATTCCCGTTCTGTTCCGACGGTACGTCGCTCGCACTCACGATATCTCCGTTCGGCACCAGCTCCGGCGGACACAGGCGCCCGCCGTGGAAAATCTGCAGCAGCGCTACAGCCCCTTTTTCCTTGATCGCGGACGCAAGACGCCGCAGGCTTGGAATCATGTCGTCGGTGTCGGCGCCGAATTCGCCGGCGAACCCTTTGCCGTTGCGGGTGACGTAGGTGCATGCGGTCACGACCATGCCGACGCCGCCGGCGCGACGGATGTAATAGTCGACCTCGGTGTCCGACACCGTGCCGTCCTCATTCGACGACCAGTTCGTCATCGGGGCCATGACGATTCGATTGTCCACCCGGATGCCGCTTCGCAGCGTAAAATCTTCAAATAATGGCTTATATTTGGGGTTCATGCGCATGTCCTCCCTATGGATGATTAGACCTTCACTAGTTTGTTCAACAATGGGAAAAGCATGCGAAGATGGAGAAACACGATTAAGATGCATCAGGATACTTACTGTATGCCGTGACCAATCGGGTACGGACAGCTTCCCGACAGCGGATCTGGCCGACAAGCCCTGCCGGGATATTTAATTCTGCGGTGACGAGAAAAAAGAGGAACACGATGTCATCGTGTATGATCCAGCCGAATCATACCGGAACACGCTGGATTTTGCCACGCATGCCGACAAGTGGGGATACCACCGGTATTGGCTTGCGGAGTACCACAATAGGCCTTTTATCGCGAGCTCGGCCACTTCCGTTTGACCGAGCCGTCACCGACTGCGAAAGAAAAACCGTCAGGGAACGTCCCCGACGGCTCTGCAGGATTGGTGAAACGATGTCGGTTCCTTGTTGGGATGAGATGCACCAAAAGCCCGGCCTTCCAGGCCAAGCTCCTTACATATTCCTCCGACAAATCAGCCCGGATCGGAGATGCCCGCTTTGCGTCTTCTCTCCAGTTCTCGTTCCAGGCTCTCTTTTCCCCGGTCCATCGCCCAGTAGTGGTTTGCCCGGAACAACGGCTTGAAAATTGGCGACAGATATCTCAGCAGCGGCTTGTCGGCAGTCACGTACCAATCGAAACGCGCGTTTACGTAATCGCCGTCCTGTTGAAACGTCCACGTGCCGTGGCCGGTCAAATCGCCTGTGCCCTTCAGCGAAATGCTGTGAGGCGCCTGCTCGCCCGTTTTGCAGGACTGCCAGCGCAGCTTGTACGGCAGCTTGCTCTTCGACAGAATGGCGTACACCTCGCCGCCGGTCTCCAGATCTTTGCCGGCCGAATCGATCTTCAAGTACACGCTGGGCCACCATCTCTGATAGTCCGGGAAATTCGAACAGATTTCGAAAACCTCCCAGATGTCTCCTTTAATCCGCCATTCCGTCGGCATATAGTACTCGTTCGTAGCCATGTTCCCTCCTGTATCAAATTACGGGTTTTATTCCATATCATGTTTCTATTTGTAATAATACACCAAACCCCAATTTCCGGTGAACGTGCATCTCAACATTTTTTTAAGAAAACGTACTGCGGCATCGGTTCAAACCCGAGCTTCGTATCCAAGTTCAGCGCATCTTTCATAAACTCGCCGGTATGCATCAATTCGCGACGCTGCAGCATACAACTCACCTATCACGATTCGAATTGAAAGCCAGGAAGGGATAGGAACGGAATTAATCGTATATGTACAAAATGAATAGGAATAATAAGCAAGATAAAGTGTTCTTGCATAGGAGTTATGAAGGGAGTCCATTACTTTGAATGTTGAATTGTTAAAGGATCTGATTAAGGATGATCGGGGCAATTATTACGCAGCAGTCCACAAGGAAGGGAAGGAGCTGACTTTGGTTAATGCGATGCTAGAGCGGTCTTACGTAGATTTATTGGAGTTTAATGAGGAATTCAAACACAAGTATGCAGAGTACGAGCACCAGTTCATTGGCAAAATCATCATGGATAAGGTGCGGCACGACGTCGTATTCGCTTCCAAAGAGGACGGTCATGGCCGAATGCATGATTTGGGCAAGGTAATGAGCGAATACACGGTTACGTTTATCGATATGATTGAATTTTACCGAAATCCTCGGACAGGACGCCTATGACAGCGAAACCGATTAAACTTAGTGTTTTGGATTTGGTCCCCGTTTTTGATGAGGTCGATGCAACCTTTGCACTGGGACAAGCTGTAGAGTTGGCTCAAGCAGCCGAAAGACTGGGATATTTCCGTTATTGGGTGGCGGAACATCATGACATGCCAGGGCTGGCATGCACCTCAACGGATGTGCTGCTATCGCATATCGGTGCAAAAACGCAAAGCATTCGTATCGGATCCGGGGCATTGCTGTTGCCGCATTATAAGCCTCTTAAAGTTGCAGAATCCTTTCATTTGCTCGCTAGCCTGTACCCGGGACGAATTGATCTTGGGTTAGGAAGGGCGCCCGGCGGTTCCGCTGAAGTCAGCCTCGCTCTTAGTGACAACTTTCTTGAAAATGTCTGGAAAATGCCAGAATTGCTCCGGGGAGTTTCCGAGTTTTTGCAGGGGAGCTATGAATATGAAGGACGTCGGATTACCGCCCGCCCAACTCCATCCGTACCGCCAGAACTGTGGCTGCTAGGGACAAATAAGAAAAGCGCGGCTTATGCGGCTGAGTTTGGAACCGGTTATGTTTTTGGTCAGTTCATGAGCGAAGTAGCCGGGGAGGAAGTATTAAGGGCTTACCGCGAAGCGTTTACTCCGTCAGCTCTTTCCCCTGTACCGCGAGCGATCGTTGCCGTTGGTGTCGTTTGCGCGGAAACAGAGGAGGAGGCAGAGAGGCTGGCATCCTCGGGTACAGCTTTGTTTCAACAAGAAGCTTCCGCAAGGGAAACGGCTCCGCTTTCGGAGCGTAAGCTGCTGATAGGCACGCCTGAGAGCCTAAAGAAAAAGCTCCAACAGTTATCTCACTTGTATGGCGTTGATGAATTCATTGTCGTTACAATGATTCCCGACTATCGGATACGGTTGCGTTCTTTTGAGCTGCTTGCCCATGCATGCTTAATGGCTTAATTCGTTAATTTAGAACACAGAAACCTCCTATGGTCCATAGGGGATAATTATCCTTCTAAAGCCTTCCTCTACCGCTTTTACCGTTCTATCGGCCCTCCCATTTTTCGCCGTCACTTATGTTATGGTTCACCGTTTCATCTATAGAGCGAAATCGAAAGGCACCCGACTGGGTGCCTTTCGATTGTCCTTAAAATCTCAAAGAAAATTGTGCTCACTTGCTTTGATTTTTAAATCTACTTTATTTAAAGCATGATACACACATAGTTATGAAAGCTTGTATTTAGGTGTAAGAACCGCAGGTACTTCCCCTATATGAAAGAAATTTCTTTTAAATTACCGTGCTTAGCTCAGGTTGTTTTAAATAAAGTTTATTTTCTGCTGCTTCAATGATACAAGTTTTAAAACGATCAATAGTCTCCATGATCTCGCTTAAGGTTACAAAAAAATCCTCTGGATCAAGATCTGTCTTCTCCCCATGTACTACTTCATGCCTTTTTGATAGTAGACTATAATCTATAAAATGTCTTTTTGTCTCGAACAAATCATATTCCAATCCAACACTCTTCAATATCTCTTTTAAAGCACTTGAAGTTGGATTCCCTCCGGTTTTTATAATCTTATCATCGTTTACTTTGAAATTCTTGAGTTGTGCACCTTCTAAATCGTCAAGCAAGCTAGAGTAAACACTTAGCTTATCTGTTTCGTTACATTGATCAAATTTCGCCTTAAACTTTATAGACAAAAAGCAATTCTTTAGATTACGGTAGGAAACTCCTTGACTTGCTATGAATATTATATATCTGTTTGCAGCAAACTTAATAAATCCCTCAAAGTGAGCAGATAGTAATGCAATAGCAGCTCGAGTGTGCAAGTTTTTATTTACATTACTTCTCTTTATTACTCGTTTCATTTCAAATAATTCTTTCTTTCTCCACGCCAAATCTTCATCAAGCAGATCTTCGAGCTTTTCAATTGTCCTAATTTTCATACATTAAAATACCCTAAACTCAACGTAGATAGGCTTTTAAATCTATTGATTGGCCGAATTCCTCGTCTAGTACTATCTAGGTAAACCGGATTAGAATATAACTCTTTAATCTTTGATAAAACTACTTCCCGATCAACCTGCTTTAGTTTATGAATATTTTTGCTTACACCTAACACAATTGCTTCATACGAGCTAATCAGAACGGCTCCTTCAAATCTTCCCTTAACATCGTAATATTTTCTGAAAACATCATCAGCTAAGAGATCCTTAAGGTAATCGAAGGTTTGCTTAAAAATAGCTTTCTCGTGTTCTAAGTCTATTGCATTCTCTTGAGCAATGTGTGTCATTCTTTCCGTTAAATACTCATGCATATTGTCTTCTCTATTTATTTCATCCAGGTTACTATGCCTAGCAACAATGAATCTGACGACCATTTCCATATCATTTTGTTGCTCCACATTGTTGTCGGTTAGAGGCAAACAATCTTTAAAGTTTTCATACTCGTTTAATTCCTTAATAGCTAAATAAAGGTCTCTATTAATCATAACGAGTAGACAGTTTCTAATCTCTTGAGGACTAAGATGAGCTCCACCTGTATTCAATCTTTGAAAGAGTTCATACTTTGCATTAGGG